>JALWRO010000042.1 GCA_027080605.1 Campylobacterales bacterium | reverse complement strand
GAGATAATATAGTACTGAATCGGATGTCCGGTTAAAATACGAAAAACACCCAGTGCAATGGCAAAACCGACGGAGGCGGCTACGGTCAGGCGCAAAAAAGTGGCGTCGATTTTTCCGCTGCTGATAGCCGCTGCCTTGTCCGCGATGGCGATGAGTGCCGGTTCGGCGATGGTGGTGGCAAAGCCAATGGTGAAGGCGAAGAGCAAAAGCCAGAAAAGTGAACCTTTTTTGGAGAAGTTGATTGCCAGAGATTCGCCTATAGGGAAAATTCCCAGCTCCAGTCCGCGGATAAAGAGTGCCAGACCGACAGCCACAATGGTTAGCCCTGTAATGATGGAAAAGAGATTTTCCGGTATTGCCCGGATAATCAGTGCCTGAAAGAGTGTTACGACCAGAATAACAGGCACCAGGTCTTTGAATGCATTTTTTAAATCGTCAAGAAGAATGGTAAGTGACGCTTTAAACATGGATAAACCTTGTGCATTATTTGTAAAAATTATACTTGAATTATTGTTAATTGTCCTCTAAAGTATGCTTTACATGAAATAGTCTATAATTATTGCAAGAGTTGTGAAATATTACACTATAAAGGAATGATGATGGGTGCAGAGACGTTGATCAAAAGTCATAAGCAGTTTAAAAAGAAGTACGGTAAAAAGTACTCTTCTCTTTTTCAGAAACTTGTCGATGAGGGACAGAGTCCCCGGACACTTTTTATTGCATGCAGCGACTCGCGTGTTGTGCCGAATCTCATTACCTATACCAAACCGGGAGATCTTTTTATAGCACGCAATATCGGAAATTTCGTTCCGCCGTTTGACCCCGGCTCTGAAGCTTCCGCGACACCTGCCGTGATCGAATATGCGCTGAGTGTTTTAAATGTGGACAACATTATCCTTTGCGGACATACCCACTGCGGGGCGTGTAAAAGTTTATATCAGGATATTCCTGATGACGATATCGAGATGTCCAATATCAAAAAATGGCTGCGTTTCGGTGAGAGTGCTAAAGAGCAGGCGCTCGCTTTTGTCGGTAAAAAAGACAAAGAGAAACTCTATGCTGCGACGGAGAAATTTAACGTCATCGAGCAGTTGAAAAATCTTCTCAGCTATCCCGCCGTCAAACGAAAGGTAGCGGAAGGGAAAATTTTCGTGCAGGGGTGGTACTACCATCTGGATAACGGTGAACTGGAATATTTCGATCCTGTCGAACACCGATTTTTACCGGTAGATACTGTACTATCACAGCTTTCCGAAAAAGATCAGCAAGATATAGATGATGAGCAGGAGCTTTTGGCTGCCCAGTAATTCCTTATTTATGAAACTGTAAAAGGTACAATTTCCTTTTACAGTACTTTCTCGTTTAATTTCAGCATCATATATTCGATAGTCGTAAAAAATAGCTCGAATGAGTGGTTGATCTCTCTTAAAATGTTTCCAAATGTCATTTTGACTCCTTTTTTTAAGCTTTTTGTTGGTCATATTGTAATATAAAACTTTTTTGTGTTACAATAATATTTCAAAATGAAATATAAAAAGGAGTTTCATGTTTGATTTGAAAAATATTCTGCCGAAAATCAAAGATATTCTCTCCAAAGAGCTGGGGAATCGAAAAGTATTTGACAAGGATGTCGCCGATGCACTGGAGATCAATCATCTGACCTTTGCTACGATGAAAAACAGAGGCAAAATTCCCTATGAAGAGATTCTCAACTTCTGTGCGAAGCGAAAGATCTCGATCAACTGGCTTTTTTACGACCAGGCGACCAGAAGTCTCGAGGAGGAGACAGAAAAGTATGCCAACGTACGCTATTTTGGTGACATCTATGCCAGTGCAGGCGGCGGTGCATTTAACTATGAAGAGGAGCACGATGTTATTACTCTAGACCCGCATATGGTAGAGCGCCTCGGTGGGGAGAGGGAGATCAAAAACATCGACTCCATCAACGTTCTGGGAGATTCGATGGAACCGACTTTCAAAGATGGCGATATTATCTTTATCAACCGTACGATGAATGATATTCGAAAAGGTGGTGTATTTGTCGTCTCTACCCCGATAGGGCTTTTTGTCAAACGACTTTCACTCAAAAGTGACGGTACACTGGATCTGATCTCTGACAATTCTCAGTACAGTGTGGAATCGGTACCGATGGAGAATGTTGAAGTGATTGGAAAAGTAGTGGGGAGTATGAGCGGGATGTAAATTTTACTTTTATGTTTTTTTAAGTATTGAAGGATATAATCTAATGACATACATTAAATTAAGTTAACATTTATAGTAAAGGAGTGTGTATGAATAGAATCTTAATCGGGTCATTGGTATTAGCTGCTTTTTTTGCCGGATGTGACAGTGACTGTTGCAGCGATGTACAAGTTACACCGCAGGGGAATAATACACCTATTGATAACAAACCAAGCGGTAATGAAGTTTTTGTAGCACCGAGGGTAAATCTTGCAGTGCCAGAAAGTGATTTGAACAGACAGTCAAATACGCAGCTGGTACTGGATGGGGCTGATTACAGCAGTGATGAAGACGGTACTGTTACAAGCTATCAATGGACATTTAAAAAGCCGGATGGTACAGTTAGCAACTATACGGAACAAAAGCCGACTTTTACCTTTCCCTCAGTGGGTGTTTACGAGATTTGTCTGAAAGTTAAAGATGACGACAATCAAGTCAGTAATCAGAGTTGCCGTAATGTAGTTGTAGAAGATCAGCCTGTTTACTTAAAGCCGGAACCTATTGTTACTGTTCTTGATCCGGTAACTAAGCAGCCGTTACCTTCACAGGATCGTCTTATATTGCAGCCGGGACAGAAAGTGATTTTTAGTGCGACGGACAGTTATGATCCTGATAATCTTGACAGTAACAAAATTACAGCATACCATTGGAAAATGATAGAATATAGACATTATCCGGATGGATATACGTTTAAATATCATTATTGTAACTGGAAAAATATGCCTAATGGTGAGCCGGATCAGCCGGATCATAGTGGATGTTCAGCACAAATTGCAGATAGCAACGGTGTACCGTACGCGCAAATTCCATATACAATACATGCAGGAGCATCACCGGAAATTCATAGAACAGTGGAACTTTGTGTAGAAGATCAGGATTTCTTAGATGGTAAAAATGATTATAATTGTCGAACATATGAGTATGATTCGACATTGTATAATAATGAAGATTTAACGAAAATACCTGAACATCCAATCCATAAACCTACTTTATAAAGATCTATATAAGCTACACTATCGGTATTTTTATGCCGATAGTGTGAACCTTCCTATTCTGCTACAATTTCAATACTTTCGATCTTATCCTGACCTTCGATACTGTCTAAAACCGCCATACTCTCTTTATCATTGGGGTCGATGCCGCCGAAAACAGTGTGTACGCCGTCAAGGTGCGGGCAGGGGACGAAGCAGATGAAAAACTGGCTTCCGCCTGTGTTCGGTCCGGCGTGTGCCATGGAGAGGGTGCCTTTTTCATGTTTGTGTACATTGGTGGATGTTTCACATTTGATCGCCCAGCCCGGTCCGCCGGTGCCTGTTCCGTGGGGACATCCGCCCTGCGCCATAAAGCCGGGAATAACACGGTGAAAACTGAGGTTGTCATAAAATCCGGTTTGTGCAAGGTGTGCGAAGTTGGCGACGGTATTGGGCGCTTCCTCTTTATACAGTTTGAGTTTCATGTCACCTTTGTTGGTGTGGATGATAGCGTAGTTGACATCTTTTAACGCCTCTTCTGAAATATCGTACTCTTTTAAACTCATGATTTTTTTCCTTCAAATTTTTTTAGAGGCAAATTATAGTAAAAGTGCCTTTAAAGCCCCGCTATTGTAAAATTTTAGCCATAAGAGAGGTAGATATATGGTTTTGATTAAAAATGCTGTTGTAGCGGGTATGGGCGATGAAAAGCAGGATATTTTGCTTCATGAAGGGAAAATTCGCAAGATTGGCAAAGCGATCGACTGCGGTGCCTGTTTTGAAGTGATCGATGCGGAGGGTTTAGTTGCTTTTCCCGGAATCATCGATCTCAATGTGCGTGTGCAGGATGATAAACTCAATCTCTCCAATCTTCAAAAACTCTACGACCAGACACAGAAAGCGGGTGTTTCACACTTTGTACTCTCTCCCCGTACCCGACCGTTGATTGAAAATCAGACTTTCAAGTCGCTGCTTGCGGGAAAACTGAAAGAGGACTTTCCCAACCTTCAGCTTGCTATCAAAGCATTGCGAGAACCGGATAAGCTCAATGCTATCTCGGCGATGGTCAAAAACGGCATTCGGATTGTGCAGGAAAATTCCGATATCAACGGCAATTTGCTGCGGCGTATTTACGAGTATTCCAAAATGCACCGTAACCTCTTCTTCGTCTTTTGCGAAAACAAGATTCTCAACGACAGCGGCGTTATGAATGAAGGGGAGGTCTCCTTTAAACTGGGATTGCCGGGGATCTCCAAAATAGGTGAAATCAGCGAAGTGGCGAAAGTGGCGCAGATGAGTATGCACTACGACGTACCGACACTCTTTCAGGCGCTCTCTACACGACGCGGGGTCAATCTTGTGCATGATGCCAAAAAGCGTTTTGCGGAAATCTATGCGGAAGTCTCTATCCACCATCTTGCCCTCGACGAGCGTGCCTGCGACGGTTTCAATACCTATGCCAAGCTCAATCCGCCGCTGCGCAGTCCCGAAGACAGGGAAGAGTTACTTGCCAAACTCAAAGAGGGGAAAATCGACGTGCTGACCGCACTGCACTCTCCTAAATCGATTATATACAAAGATGTCGCTTTTGCCGAAGCGATGAACGGTATCGATACGATCGATATCTATTTGTCTCTGTGCTATACCTATCTGGTCAAGCCCGGACACATCAACTGGGATATGCTAAGTCGATTGATAGCGGAAAATCCGGCAAAAATTCTGGGACTTAAAGATGTCGGTGCCCTGAGAGAGGGGTATGCGGCAAATCTCATCCTGTTTGATCCGAACAACGCTAAAGATGTTACCAAAAAGAGTTCTCCCTATTACCAAACGAGACTTGATGGAGATATTGTAAAAGTTTATATCTCAAAAAATGTATAATAGACGATATTTATAGTTTTAACTACTATATCACAAAACAGACACAAGGGGTTACCGATGCATGAACATAATAAGATTTATCCTCCAAATCCGGAGTTTGCCGCACAGGCACGTATCAAAAGTATGGATGAATACCATGCGCTGATGAATGAAGCGAAGGAAGACTACGAAGGATTTTGGAAAAAGTATGCCGATGAGAAGATCGACTGGCTGGCACCGTATGACAAAGTACTCGATGAATCCGATGCACCTTTTTACAAATGGTTTACTAATGGAAAACTCAATGTGACGATCCAGTGTATCGACCGGCATTTGAAAGATAAAGCCGATAAGACAGCGATTTTGTTCGAGGGTGACAAGGGAGATATTCAAAAGATCAGTTATGCCCAGCTTGCCAAAAATGTCAACAAGTTTGCGAACCTTTTAAAAGAGAAGTTTGGTGTGCAGAAGGGAGACCGTGTCGTACTCTACATGCCGATGATTCCTGAAGCGGCGTATGCGATGCTGGCGTGTGCGAGAATCGGTGCGATTCACTCGGTTGTGTTCGGTGGTTTCTCTGCGGAGGCACTGAAAGACAGAATCGAAGATGCGGGTGCAAAACTGGTGATTACGGCAGACGGTGCCTACAGAAAAGGGAAACCCTACCTTCTCAAACCGGTGGTAGATGCTGCACTTAAAGACGGCAGTGAGCATGTCGAAGCGGTACTGGTGGTGCAAAGAAACAATGAAGAGATCGAATGGACAGAGGGCAGAGACCACAAGTATAACGATTTGATCGACGATATGAGTGACGAATGTGAACCGGAAGTGATGGATAGTGAAGATCCGCTCTTTTTGCTCTATACATCCGGAAGTACCGGTAAGCCAAAAGGGGTGCAGCATTCACAGGCGGGGTATATTCTCTGGGCGCAGATGACGATGGAGTGGGTTTTCGATGTTAAAGAGAACGATGTCTACTGGTGCACGGCGGATATCGGCTGGATTACGGGGCATACCTATATCGTTTACGGTCCTTTGGCTGCGGGTACGACCTCTGTTATGTTCGAGGGTGTTCCAACCTATCCGGATGCCGGACGTGCGTGGAAATTGGTCGAGGAGCACAAAATCAGTCAGTTCTACACAGCGCCGACGGCGATTCGTGTCTTGCATACGATGGGACCGGATGAGCCGAAGAAGTATGATCTCAGCTCTTTGAAAGTACTTGGAACTGTCGGTGAACCGATCGATCCTCCGGCATGGATCTGGTATCATGATGTTGTGGGCGGCGGCAGATGTGCGGTTGTCGATACATGGTGGCAGACAGAGACGGGTGGACATATGATTTCACCACTGCCGGGTGCGACACCGATCAAACCTTCATGTGCGACATTCCCGCTGCCGGGTATTATGGCGGAGATTTTACAGCGTGACGGTTCTCCTGTAGAAGTAGATGAAACCGGCTTACTCTGTATCACCAGACCGTGGCCAAGTATGATACGGACAGTATGGGGTGATCATGAAAGATATAAAAAGTCCTATTTCGGTGATGTCGTCAAAGATGGAAAACCGGTCTATTTCTCCGGTGACGGTGCGATGATGGATAAAGACGGATATATTACCATTACCGGTCGTGTGGATGATGTTATCAATGTTTCCGGTCACCGTCTGGGAACTGCGGAAATCGAAGCAGCGGTTGCGGAAGATGATCATATTGCCGAAGTGGCGGTTGTGGGTAAACCCCATCCGATCAAAGGAGAGTCTATCTTTATTTATATCGTGCCCAAAGCGGGACACGTCAATCCCGATATCAAAAAGCATATCAACGATTTGATTGCGCAGGAGATCGGTAATATTGCCAAAGCGGATGATATCGTAGAAGTACCGGGCTTGCCGAAAACACGTTCCGGAAAGATTATGCGACGAATTCTCCGGGCGATTGCCAAAGGTGAGGAGATCAAACAGGATATCTCCACACTGGAAGACCCGACTATCGTTGCGAAGATTCAGGAAGCGGTACAGCAGGAACAGCATCAAAAATAGATCTGTTTTGTTATAATATGATACTTTTGGTAAAACGGAAAGAATTTTTCGTTTTACCTTTTTATTTTTCCTTCTTTATACTATTGTATTTTCCTTCTTTTTTATCATAACAGTTTCTCTTTTGCTGTAAAAAGAGGATTTGAAAACTTTTCACGGGATGAAAGCTATTTTTTGTTTGTTCGATTATAGAAGTATGATTAAAAAATTAGAGAAAATTGCCCGGCATATGCATCTGCTTTATGTGGATGACAACAAAGCGTTATGTGAGACGTATGTCTCCTTTTTTCAGGATATTTTTCAAAGTGTGGAGTGTGCATTTGATGGAGAAGAAGCGCTGGCGTTGTACCAAAAAAATCGCTATGAACTGGTGATTACCGATATCAATATGCCGCATATGAACGGGTTTACATTTATCAGAGAGATGAAAGCGATTAATCCGGATCAGGCGGTGATTATCGTATCTGCGTACAGTGAAATTGCCTATTTGAGCAAGTTAAATCAGTGTGAGGTAAGCCACTTTCTTGTCAAACCTGTCGATACAAAAGAGTTGATGGAAAAAGTATATGCTGTTCTGGAAGATTTGCTTGTTCATGAATAGCCCCGAAGGGCTGCTTCATGAAACGGGGGAGAAGGTGCTTATTTTGTAATACCCAGTGATTTGAGTACCTGATAAGTGATTCCGCCTACCGGAAGACCTTTCTCTTTTTGGTATGCTTTGACAGCTGCTCTTGTCTGTCTTCCTACAATACCGTCGATTGGACCTTTGTAAAGACCAAGTTCTTTGAGTTTCTTCTGTAACTCTATAATGGTACTGCTGGTAATGCTTGATTTACAAACAACACGTTTCCAGACCACTTTGCTCGGTGCAACCATTTCACGTTTGGTAACTTGTTTGTATACTGCTGGAATTTCAATACGTTTAACTTCCGCAGGTTTAACCACAGTCGTGACAGTGATTGGTTTGTATACTGCCGGAATCTCTGTAGATTTGGTAGAAGCAGGTGTCTCAACCACTGTTTTGGTAAGTGTTTTGTATGCTGCCGGACGTGCCAGTTTACAGATTTGATGTCCTGTATACTTATATCCTGCAGGTTTTTTTGTACCGACTTTTGTCCATGTAAATACAGGATCGGAAACTTTGACGGTTCTTGTATATGTCGCTGTTTGCTCAGGTACAGGAACTTTTTCTACACGTGCAGGTTCAACCAGTTTTCTCACTTTGATTGTTTTATATACTGCCGGTACATCAATCACTTTGGTTGTCGGAGGTGTTTTGACAACGCGTTTGGTAACGGTTTTGTATTTTGCAGGAAGGGTAACAAGACACATGACACCACAGTCGTCTGTACCGTTACACTGTGATTTTTTCCAAAGTGTTTTTTCCGGCTCAACCAGTACTCTTTCTGTAACAGTGCCGTATACCGCAGGTACCTTCACTAGTTTTTGGTATGCTTCTTTTACCAGTACTTTTTCTTCAACATACTCATATTTGGCAGGGATGATTCTGAGTTTATCATATCCCTCTTTTCTGGTGTATGTTTCTGTTTCCGTTTTATATTTTGCAGGCTGGAAATACTCTCTGACACACTCACCGGCATTGAGGCTGTCAATCGGCGCACCGCCGGCTTTTGCCGCAGCTAAAATTTCAGGACTGACAGGAATACGGTTTTTCAGACCTGTTCTC
>JALWRO010000041.1 GCA_027080605.1 Campylobacterales bacterium | reverse complement strand
ACGGTGTATATCATCGGTGATTCGACGGTTGAGACCTATCCGAAAAATGCTAAAAAAGGGGGATGGGGTGAATTTCTGGGATCGTTTTTCCCGGGGATACGGTTTGAAAATTTTGCCGGAAGCGGTAAAAGTTCCAAAACTTTCAGGGAAGATGGGTTGTGGGCAAAAGTGCTGGCACGTCTGAAAAAGGGAGATTACCTCTTGATACAGTTCGGGCACAACGACTCGCATGTCGGCAAACGGGAGGGAACGACACTTGCCCAATACCGGCGCAACATTATCCGGTATATTTCCGAAGCACGGGCAAAAGGGGCGATACCGGTACTGGTCAGTCCGATGCACCGCCGCATTTTTAATGCCGACGGTACGTTGAAGCAGTGGCTGGGAAAATATGCCTATACGCTTTCCAAAATGGCAAAAAGATATCATCTCCATTATGTCGATCTCTATACAATGAGCGGACAGTGGATGGAGCAACTGGGAGAAAAAGGATCGGCATATCTCTCTTGTTGTCCGCAGGATCGTACACATTTCTCTAAAAAAGGTGCCCGTGAACTTGCACGTTTTGTTGCGAAAACACTGCAAAAAGAGATTGCCGATTTCAGGTAGATTAATGTTTTTTCTTCATGAGACGAAGTAGTTAATACCGTAATATCAGGATAGAAATATGAATAAACCGAAAATTGTCATGCTTGTTGATCGCAGTGATCTTTCCCGTATCATGTACCATGGTATAGCACAATATTATTCGATTACCAAAGTGATTATTGAAGATTCGCCTTCCAAAAAAGTGCTGATTCAAAAACGGATCAAAAGGCTGGGGTTGCTCAGGGTGGCAGGGCAGCTGCTTTTTATGGTGTTCAGCAAACTGATCCGTCCATTTTCGCAAAAAAGAGTTGAAGCTATTGTGAACGACTATCAGGTAACCGATGCCCCGTATCCCGAAGAAAAAGTGGTGGAAGTGTCGAGTGTCAATGCTCCGGAAACGATTGCGTTGCTGCAAAAGATTCAATCCGATGTGGTGGTAGTGAACGGTACGAGGATTATTTCCGAAGAGGTGCTGGATGCGGTGGATGCCCGTTTTATCAATACCCATACAGGGATCACTCCGAAATACAGAGGCGTACACGGCGGCTACTGGGCACTGACACAGGATGATGCGAAAAACTGCGGTGTAACGGTGCATCTGGTAGACAAGGGTATCGATACCGGCGGTATTCTCTATCAGACGACAATCGAGGTCACAAAAGAGGACAGTTTCAATACCTATCCCTATTTGCAGCTACTCGAAGCGGTGCCGTTGATGGTACAGGCGATAGAAGATGTTGTTAAAGGAGCTTTGAAAACGCTCTCCCGTGAAGATCTCGAGTCAAAAATATGGACACATCCGACCATTTGGGAGTATCTTAAGTATCGTATAACGGCAGGGGTAAAATAAATGATTTATTAAGTAGTGTCTATAAAAGTAACAAAAAATTAATTTAAACGTATTGATTAGTCATAAAATATATATTTAAGTTAAATTTAATTACCTATAATGTTTAATAGGTAATAAATAATTATCGGAAGGTAAAAGAGTGATGTTGAAAAATTGGCATATAGCGGCGATTTTGTTGATGGCAATAGGTTACGGTGGTTGTGGTGGAACACTTGATCGTATAGGAATAGGGTCGGAAGATTCTGAAATGTCGGCACTGATACAGGAACAGGATGATGTTTCCCAAAAAGTAGCGCAATCACCTGTACAAATTGATTTTGATAAATTGAATAGTGTTCAGGAAAAACTGGCAGAGGAGAGGAACTAATGAAACGTCTGGTACTCAACGCGCTGATGCTTCTGACAACCGTATTTAGCCTTGTTGAAGCAAGTGAAACAATCTACGAAAATGCTGAAGACAGAGATACCAACCCGTGGTATATTTACGACAACACACCTGCCGGAGCATCGATAGAGAATGTCTACGATAACGATAAAAACTCTTATGTCATAGAACTGAACGGAGAGGGAACGGCGAATGGATTCGGTCTGGGGCACTTGCCGAGTCATAGCCACGCGTGGCACAATACGACTGAAAAAATACTGGAACTCGATACAAAGTTCAGTGATTATTATAGCTTTTTTGTAATGGTGCAGACAGATCAGGGACGCAGGTTCCTCTACTACTCCGCCATGGATAACAAC
>JALWRO010000040.1:327-8838 GCA_027080605.1 Campylobacterales bacterium | reverse complement strand
CAATACAGGCGTACCGTTCACCGCTGTATCAAACAGCGGTGAACGGTACGCCTGTATTGTGTGCTGTTTGTCACAAAAGTAATGCATTGCCGGGGACAGGTACCGGAAATATTTCACCTCTGACAGAAGCGCTGCACAGTCGACACGCTTCAGTAGTCGATCCTGCAACAGGACAAAAACTGGATAACGCCTCCAACAGAAATGCGTGTTATATGTGCCATCCCGGTGCGACGACACAGTGTCTGAGAGGTGCTATGGGAAAAGCCAAAAATGCAGACGGTACGATGAAAATGCAGTGTCAAAGTTGTCATGGAGGGATGAGTGCTGTCGGTAAAAAAGGACGTGAAGGATGGTTGGATGAGCCTACATGTCAAAGCTGTCATCATGACGGCAAAAGAGAAACAAGTGCTGTGACAGATTTTGCAACGGGCACGCTGCGCCAGGTACTTGACAACAGATTTGCAACCAATCCCAATAAGCCGATGCAAGGGAAAAGCCTCTATCGATTCAGTACCGGGCATAAAGGGATGCAGTGTAGCGCGTGTCACGGTTCAACCCATGCAATCTATCCAAGTCTCAGACAAGAAGACAATGTCCAGAGTATCGGTGTACAGGGGCATGCGGGAACTATTGCCGAATGTACATCTTGTCACTTGACAGTCCCAAATACTGTTAACGAAGGTCCTCACGGTATGCATACGGTCGGAGCAGACTGGATCAGCAGACATGATAATGAGGCAAAAAAAGACAGAACAAAATGTCAGGCGTGTCATGGGGCAGATTATCGTGGAAGCTTTTTATCAAAAACTTTTGCAGCTCGAACAAATTTGAAAACGAGACTTGGAACAAGAAAGTCATACAACGTGGGTGAAAAGGTTACCTGTTACGATTGTCATAATGGACCATCAGGTGATAGATAACTAAAGAGAGTGGAAGATCAACGGCGTTGGTGCCGTCGATCCACAGGAGTTGTACAGAAGAAAAAATACCTTAATATAAATATGATATAATTAAATTAGTTTGGTTAATTAAATATTTATAAAATAGGTAGTGGATTGTACAATAATTTAAAAGATAAAAAAATTCTTTACATTGAAGATGATGAAGTGGTTTTGAAAAACATATCAAAACTGCTTCAAAATTATTTTGCACATATCTATACCGCATTTGACGGAGAAGAGGGATACCGGAAATTTATCGAGCACAAAGTCGATCTTTTGGTGGTCGATATTGAACTGCCGAAATTGAACGGTATCAATCTTATTAAAAAAATCCGCCAACTTAACAGTACTATTCCCATCGTAGTTATTTCCGCTTATACCAAAACCGATTATCTCCTCGAATCGGTAGAATTGAAGCTCGATAAATATATCGTCAAACCCTTTACTTCCCGTAAACTTCATGAGCTTCTGGGAAAATTGAATGAGAGTTTTACCCAAAACAATCTCTTTACACTTGCGGAAAATATTGTGGTCGATAAAATAAAAGGTACGATTACCACCGGTGACAAAGAGCATAAACTGACCATAAAAGAGTTGGAGTTTCTGGAACTTTTGGCAACCAAAGGACATGTGACATATGACGATATCGACCGTATCTGGAAAGAGCAGCCGCCGACTTCGTATGCCATTCGCTCTTTTATCAAGATTCTCCGAAAAAAACTACCTCCGAAGTTTTTGAAAAATAAACAAAATCTCGGTTATTACATAGAGCAGAAGTGATGAAAGAGAGAGTTTCTCAAAAACGGATTATTCTTTTGATTGTTTTTGTTCCGCTTACGGTGCTTTTTGTCTTTGGTGGTGCCGCCTATTCGTTTGTCAAATATATACAACAGCACGATATTTCACAGGAAGTAAAAGTATACGAACAGATGTTTATAGAGAGTCAGAAAAACGACTTGAAAGATCGTGTTGATTCGGTTGTCAAATCGATCGTTTTTTATGACAAAAAGCGTAACGATGAAGTGATGAACGATATTAAAAGTCTGGTGGAGGTCAGCGCAAAGGTGGCAGATAACCTCTATCGCGCACATAAAGGCAAAGAGGCAATTGTCGCAGCATTACACGGTATTAAACTGAACGATACGATGGGACATCTGTTTGTCATGGATACCAGCGGGTATGTGTACTGGCATTATGACAGAAAACTGCGGCATAAAAATATACGAAACGTTAAAGACAGTAACGGTCTTGTGTTTGTTAACGACTTTAACAGGCTGATTCGGTACGAGAAGGAAGGGTTTATCTCATATAGCTGGTATAAACCTTACGGTAACAGAGATATGATGTATGACCAAATGGTCTATCTCAAAAAACTTGCCTATAAAAATATGTATATTGGTGCGGGTTATTTTCTGGATGATTTGCAGGATATGATCAAACGTGAGATTTTGGAATATCTCGATACCAGTGTCTATCTGAAAAACGGATTTTTCTTTATCCTGGACAGAGACGGGGATATTGTTTACTGTCCCGAAGAGAAAGTATCCAAAGACTTAAAGCAATATGCCAGGACGGGACTGAGTGTTGAAAAGGACAAAATTGTCTACAGTGTCTATTCCAAAGATTACGGATGGTATCTGGTAGGGTTACGCTCTTTGGAACACAGAAAGATAAACGTAGCGAAACTGAAATATAAGAAAGGGCAGGAAATTCACAATGTGAAAAAAAATCTGCTGATTCTCGGACTTGGATTGCTGGTATCTATTGTCTTATCTCTCTATCTCTCTTATATTACCTATAGCAGATTTAAGCGTTATGAAGAACAGATTAACGATACGCATGAAAAGATGATGTTTCAGACCAAACAGGCGCTGATCGGTGAGCTTTTCAGTATGATTGCCCATCAATGGCGGCAGCCTATCAATAAAATCGCTTCCATTGTTGCGTTGATGCGTGCAGAGCTGCATGGTGGGAAAATTACCAAAGAGGAGCTTGACAAAAATTGTGAAGAGATTGAAGAGAATGTGGAGTATATGAGCGAGACCATAGAGGATTTCCGTACTTTTTACAAACCGACTACGGCAATCAAAGTCGTTAATCTGAAAGATCTCATTAAGCGTTCCGTTGCTTTTTTAAACAATGCTATTGCTAAGAAAAATATCAATATTGTCGATCATCTGGATGATAATATTGAGTTTGAACTCTATCGCAACGAGTTTTTACAAGTCATGCTCAATCTTCTGAAAAATGCTATTGACGCTACTGACGAAGGGGGAACTATTACACTGAGACTCTATCGTCACGGTAAAAAGGTGATTATTTCGGTTGAAAACACCGGAGTGCCGATATCTGAAGAAGTGATGCGCAGAATATACGAACCGTACTTTACGACAAAGAAAGATTCGATGGGGCTTGGACTCTATATGACAAAGATTATTGTCGAAAAACATATGAAAGGGGAGATCCTGATCGAACGTCTTCCGGATGGAACCAAATTTATAATAATTATATAGTTAAATTAATCAAGAAAATAATTTAATTGATTAAAAAATGACACAACTTTGACACTTCTAATCGATATACTTCCCTTATAAAAAATATTCAAGGGGAGTTTAAGATGGGAGATTTAAAAAAAGTTTCCGGCAAAGAACTTGCTCATGCTATAGGTAAAACACCGCCCGCAATTACCTATATGAAGAAGCAAAATCACACAGAATTTGAGTTGTTGAAACTCGGATTTTTATGTAACAAGCTCGATCTCGATGCTGATGATCTGATTGCTATGTATAAACTGAAGCGTATCAAGCTGAGAGGAAAAGAGCTCAATGATTTTTAATAGCACGATTCGGGAGAGACTTCGCCTCTCCTGGAACTATTTCCCTTCATTTCAATTAAAACTTATACCGCAGGTTTGCGTAGTAGTACCTGCCCGGCTCGTTCATCAGCATCACGTTGTTGTCTCCGGTAGTCAGCAAAACCAGGTCTTTGTAGGTGTTTGAAACCGCATAGGTTTTGTCAAACAGATTGTCTATACCGAGGGTCAGTTCAAAGCGTTTCCTGAACGTTTTGGTGGCTTTGAGGTTCATAACCGCATAGCCGCTGAGAGGCTGTTCTCCGTTTTCTGCATCATAATCTTTCCATTTATCTGAACCGACTATTTCCGCTTTCATCAAGAGTGAATCATCATAATCGTAATTGGCGGCAATATTGAATTTTAACGGCGGAATTTCCGGCATATCGGTACCTGTCTCACCGGTTAGAGGATCATCCTTTTCCCCTCGCTGGTACGATGCACCATAGTCGAAATAGAGCGTGTCTGTAGCGAACCATGTACCGCTTAATTCACCTCCGTAAATTGTGGCATCGACATTTTCATAAGCATGCAGCGGCATACCCATTTTATTGACACGGCTTGCATTATAAGCGATGAAATTATTCAGTTTGGAGTAGAAGAGTTTGGCTTTGAGTGAAGTGTTTTCAAACTGTTTGTCCATTCCGAGATCGAGTTCATAATTGACTGTATCATCAAGATTTGGCGTACCGATCATGTTGCCCATGCTCCCCACCCAGTACAACTCTTTGGCATCCGGTACACGGGACGAGCGTCCAAGACCGATATAGTAACGGTCGTTCTCTTTATGGTAAGTTGTCAGTACGTAGCCGTTTAGCTCTGAATAGTCATTATCCTGTTGTTGACTGTTTTTGGAGCTGACAGAGGTGTCGTCATAACGCAGTCCGACTTCGACGGAGATGTCGGAAAGGGTGATTTTGTCTTTTGCAAAAAAGGCGTAGTTTTCTGTATCGGAGTCGTAAATACTGTGAAATTTTGCTTCCGGAAAGGGCTTACCGTTTTTATAGTAGCCACCGTCCCAGTTTCGCAGACTGTAATCGAGACCTGCTGTGATTTCATGATTGTCAAGATCAAAGCTGTTTTTGAGTTTTGTACCGCGCATTTTAGTCTCAAGTTTATGGGTAACTTCAAAGCCTTTCATTTTCGCCATATTCCTGTATTTAATAGACATCGGGTGTTCGACTGTGGAGTAGTAGGTTTGCAGTGTCAGTTTTTTGGAATATTTACCCAATGCTTTGGCAATATACTCCATATTGTATATGTCGGAATCGTCATAGAGTGCATCCATTTTGGTAGAGGGATAGAGCACGTCGTCACTTCGGTTAGCGGTATAACTGAGGTGGAGTTCATGATTTTCGGCGATATCCCAAAAGAGTTTACCCATCAGCGTTTTTTTTGTATAGGCATCCATATTTTGATATTGTGGCTGATATTGCGCTGCTTTAGGTGCTTTTCCCAATGCAATATTTTTTGCAATCTGCCCGACAAAATCATCCCCGTTTCCATCTTTATACTGATCACTCTTTTCTGCGGAGCCGGTGAGCAGGAAGCGAATGCTCTCTTTACCGCCGCTGACGGAAAACGCACCTTTCTGGTAGCCGAAACTACCCGCGCCGAGATTGATATCGCCTTTGAGTTCTTTGGATGGCTTAATAGTGTGAATTTTTACATCGGCACTTAAAACACCGAAATTTTCCACATCGTAGGGACCTTCATTTATCTGGATATAGTCGATATTGTTTGTCAAAACGTGAGATACCGGCGGATCCATGCGGTTAGGGCAGGCACCGTATACTTTGGCACCGTCGATGGTGATATTGATGTTATCCTTTTTCTGACCTCTGACGATGATATCGTTTGCAATACCGGAACGTCTGACGATAGAGACACTCGGAGACTGTTTAAAAAGCGCTTCCGCGAGATCCGCCGATTTGATATCTTCTCCGTGTACGTCTTTGATCACTTCGGTATCTGCTTTGGCTTCCACATCGATAGTACCAAGCTGCGCCTCTGCCGCATAGAGAGACAGGGCGCACATCAGTGAAAGACCGACTCCTTTTTTCATCACTGTCATAACAACTCCTCCAGAAATATTTTTGGTATTATGACAAGGTCGTGTTAATTTTTTGTTAACTTTAGTGTAATTGGTAACGTAGTTTTAAACGAATATCGATTGGAAACGTTACCGGAGTGTGTGCGGTGTTGATGGGAAAGGCACTCTGTACAGCTCTTTTTGCCGATGCGTGAAAAACCTTTGGTCCGGTTACGGAGAGGTTGGTAAGGTAACCGTTTTGCGTGACGGTGAACGATACTTCGACGATTCCCTGAATATGGCGTTTTTGTGCAATTCTGGGATAACTTTTTGCCTGATTGATCTTGCTCCTTAGCGTTGCAAAAAAACGATTTCTGGCAGCAGGAGATGCGATGTGTACTTTTTGGGGTGGTGTTTCATGAACAGGTTGACTGTTTTCTGAGGGTGCGGGCACAGGTGGTATATCTTTTGGTTTGTGAATAACTTTTTTGGGATGTTTCTTGTGTCTCTTACGATGTTGTTTTTTAGAACGTGGTTTGGGTTTTGGCTTGTGGACGGGCAGGGGAGGTATTAGTTGCGGAATCTCCGGTTTAGTGACTTCATGAAATGTTGGTTTTTCGATGGGTTTCGGAAGTATCGGTTCATCGGGCAGTACCGGTGGAGGAGGTTGGAATGCTTCAAGTGAAAGGGTGATTTTTTGGGTTTCGGGCTGTGGGGGAATCACAATATTTCTGCTTTGCAGATAGATATAGCTTCCGATTATCGCCGCATAAAGTGAAAGGGTGATGAAAAAAGAGAGTTTGTACCGATGTTGCCGCACCTGCCGACCTTAGCGTTTGGTGACAATGGAGATATTTGCAAATCCCCGCTCTTTCAGAAAGTCGATCACATCTACAAAATAGTGAAACGGGGTGTTTTGATCCGTGTGCAGAGAGATGATATCTTTTGCAGGGTTGAGCTGGGCAAGTGAAGTTTTCAAACGCTCCAGCGATGTGGGTGTTTTGTTAAAAAAGTATTCTCCCTTGTTGTTGATCGTCACAGTGATACTTTTGCGATCCTCTCTCTTTTGGCTGTTCGCTTTGGGGAGATCGACTTTGATAGCATGGTTGGTCACAAAAGTAGCCGTCGCAAGAACAATCACCAGTAGTACAAGTACAATGTCGATAAACGGAACGACATTCATCTTCTCAAAACGCTCTCTCCTCATGAACGCTCAGTCTTCTCCCGAAGTACTTCCCAGCGGGCGATGAGCCTGTCCACTTTGTTGAGCAGCGCATTGTATATGACCGTTGCGGGAATCGCCACGACAAGACCGGCAGCAGTCGCTTTGAGTGCAAGTGCAAGGTGCTTCATGATCTCCGCCGGATTGATACTATCCTGTTGCTCACCGATGACATAAAAGGTGAGAATAATCGCAAGTACAGTTCCCAAAAGACCGATATACGGCGCAGTCGAACCGATAGAAGCAATGGTGGGAAGGTGTTTGAAGAGGTCGAGTTCCAGCTCTTTTTGATGGTCGTAGTTATTCAGGTCAATAGTGCGGTAATACAAAAGACGTTCAATCGCAAACCAAAATGTCAGAAAACTCAAAAAAACCAGTAACCCGATAATCCCGTAATCTACAATATTTTTAATCTCTTCAACCGGCATTGCATCCCACTTCTGAATATTTGTGTGATTATAGTTGAAAAGAGTTAAGTTTCTGTTAAAGAGATTTTCTTCATTTCATGAAGTACTGTTTTCAAAGTGGTAATACTTAGGTAATACTTTGCTTGTACAATTACATCACAAATTAAAACAACAGGAGTGTAAAATGCAAAACAAAATGAAATATATTATGAGTGCACTGGCGGCATCGGCTATTTTGAGCGGGTGTGGAAGCAGTAGTACAGCGGTAACAAACGGTGATTCGACAGGAAAAGCGTACTATCTCGATTCTGCGGTAGAGGGTGTTGCTTATCGGTGCGGTACGCAGGAAGGTACAACTGACAGCGAGGGAGCGTTTACGTTTGAAAAAGGAAAAGCGTGTCGTTTTTATGTGGGTGATATGCTTTTAAAAGAGATTCCTGCGGCAGATTTGGCTGACGGGAAGAAGATCATCGAAGAGAATGAGACAATTGCCTCTTTCTTGCAAACCATCGACTTTGACGGCGATGCCCATAACGGTATTCAGATCAAAAAGGAAGTGGTCAATGCACTGAAAACCAACGGTATCAAAGCACTCCCAAAAACAGAAACGCAGCTGACCGATGTCTGGAGTACTCTGAAGCAACAAAGCGGTTATAAAGGACGTCTGATCGATAAAGAGAGTGCGATGGCACACGTAGCGCAGACAAAGAAAAAGTATCAGCAAAACAAAGAGGGCATGCATGAAAACGAAAATGTCCGCGCATGGTTTGGAGATAAAGAGCAAAATCGTATCGTTGTCGTGGATGTGAACAATATGCAAATGATCGATGAGATTCCGACCGGGCACCAAAAGACGTATGCAGCAGAAGTGGTAAAAATGCACGGTGAACATACGCAAACACCGAAGATGTATATCGACAACCGCGGAAGCGATGCGATCGATGTGCTTGACTCGGCAACCAATCAGATTGTCAAGACGATCGAGCTTCCGTTTCATCCGCGAAGCATTAGCGTTAATAAGGAGACTGGACTGGTTGCGGTTTCTGGTGTAGATAAAC
>JALWRO010000040.1:0-317 GCA_027080605.1 Campylobacterales bacterium | reverse complement strand
TTCAAAAACCGATACACTGATCGCAACAGTGGGAGATGACAATGTGACCTATCCTGTGACAAGTGGACACGACTATGTCTCGAGTGGTACACTTGCCTGTGGACATCCGGAGTGGCTGAATGAAGACCATTTCGTCCTCATAGACAGACAAGCAAAGCAGATCAAAACCTATAAGATTTTCAAAGATGCAGAGGGCAACTGGCAAACGACACTGGTCAATACCGTAGATACACCTTCACCGGTGCACAATCTGATCCCACCAAAAGTACACGGTCAGGCGGGGCACAGAATGGGCAGAGCGCTACGCGGACACGGTG
>JALWRO010000039.1:4424-8854 GCA_027080605.1 Campylobacterales bacterium | reverse complement strand
GCTATAGAGAGGGGGAAACGCCCTGCTCCTTTTCGAACCAGGAAGCTAAGACCCTCTTCGCCGATAATACTGCCCCTTACTGGGGTGGGAATGTAGGTCGCCGCCCGTTCGTTTTTATTTTACTTCCCATATTCTTCTTTATTATTCCTTTACTCATTCGCTGTTTCTAATACAATTGGACTAAATTTTATATCTTTACAAAATACTTTCATAATACCTGTTGCACTCAGATCGTAGCCGCATTGTGCTTTTTGGATAATACCGTTACCCTGTATCTCTTTTTGTTGTGTATATCGGTTAAAGGGAAGTGTGAAAGTGATTTTTCCGTAATTGTTTTTGATATTTTTGAATCGAAGAGAGGGAAAATCGACATAGCTGTCAAATAGCAACTTAGTCTTTTGGGTCTCTTCATGAAATTTGGTTCCAATTCTGACTGAAAGTTTTATTTTTGACCTGGTGATTTTGCCACGATTTTGAATATCGAGTTTGTCCGTTAAAGTAAAGGCGATTGTATTGTTTGTATCCGGTTTCAGTGGGAATTTGTTGATTTTAAACGAGATAGTTTCGGGTTTGATCTGCTCTTTTTTGATACCTGCACAGGCATTGTATCTTTCGGGAAGAGGGCAAATAGTGCTATTTGTCTCCTTTATTGACAAGTTATGTTGTTGTATGGTATGGGCTATGATATCTTTGTAACGGTTGATGCTATTGAACAGTGCCAACTCCTGAGCTTTGGGTATTTTTTGAAATTGTGCTTCATGAAGTCTGTAATAACGGTAACTGTTGATATTGTATTGCATTTGCAGTATAGTATCGATTTCTGAAATGAGTTTTTTTCTGCGTTGTTTGGTTTGATTGTTGTCATAAAGTCTGTATTTTTGGAGTGTATAGCGATAGGGCAATGCATTTTTTTCCAGAAGATCTTTGAAATATGCTTCATGTTGAAAACTCTCTGCTAACTCCTGTGTCGGGATTCCCCCGAGCCCCTTGCTGAAATATTCTCTAACAGAAATCTTCTCCGGGGGGAGACTTTGTAAAAATTTTTGCAGGTGTCTTACAGTCAGATTTTCTCTGGTGAGCTTTTTGAAAATTTTATGATATTCGTACTCTGCTTCGGTCTGGATATGGTATAAAAGCAGATGCATACCGCCGTTTTTGACGGATGCTATATAACAGTCGCCGTATGAGTGATTGCTCACATTTTGCTCATCTGTATGATGCTGTATGTAGTTCTCATAGATGTTTTGATTTTCCACAACGGCTATCGTGATCGTATAGCGGTTGATGTTGGTATTGTTCATGAGCTTTTGGACAAAATAGTTTTTGAAAAATTTTTCATTATAAGCAATTTTAAGTAATTTTATAATATCTCTGTAATCATGAACTATTTGTATTGCACTATGTTGCTTTTCATGAAGTTCTCTTATGTCACAGTAGACTTTTTGAAAAGGGGAAGGTCGTTTTTCTCCCAAAAGCGTGTCATATCCGAGTCCACAGTCTGAGTTGGATATATCTGCCATACTGTAAGATGCTACTGAGAGTAAAACGGGAACCAGGGTAGCAGCGGGAATTTTCAATGAAAACCTCTATCAGAAAACTATAGTATATTTTTAATATAGTAGCCAAATAATTTTTACCTAAAATATAATATGACAATTAGTTCTTCTGCTATTAGCTTTTTGAGGCGTATTTAAGGTTATTTTGTTAGAATCTCATCTCTAAAATATGTGCGCCCTTAGCTCAGCTGGATAGAGCATTGGTTTGCGGTACCAAAGGTCGCAGGTTCGACTCCTGCAGGGCGCGCCACTTTCTCTGTTAAAATCACTTCTTTTTCTTCAGATGTACCCTTTACTTCATATCTCTAAAATGCTAAAATATGACCCAAATTTATTTAGATGGAGTATATATGGAGCAAATCGATTTTATCTCATTGGGGATAGGTATTGTCATAGGTATTGTCTTATGGGCAATCAAGAGCTTTTTTACAGTCAGGCATTACAAAAAAGAGTTGAAAGACTACAAAAACCATCTGGAGCGACAGATGAAGCTGACGCAGGAGGGTAGCAGAAAACTGGAAGAAGACTTCGAAAAGCTCAAAAAAGAGAATGAAAATCTGCGTGTAACCGTTAAAACACTCGGTCAGAAACCGGGGAGAAACGAGTTGCGTCTGCTCAATATCTACGATTCAGCACTGCGTAAAATGATGCTCAAGGCACCAGGTTTTGCACAAGGATGGGAACTGTCCATGCAAGAGGCGGAGCGTGAGTATGAAGAGAATGAAAAAGGTCTCAAAACCGTGATCAAAAAAGTGTTTGGACCGAGTATCGCACATAAGACGGATATTACCGATGTGGAGCAGGAGGGGTAGCCTGTGAAGGTTGCTTTTTATGCTTGCTTTGGTTGAGATCGACCGGCGCAAGCGGCTTGAAAAACTCATATACAAGGGGCTCTTCCCCCTTGAATTTAATATAAATCAACAAATTCTCTTTTTTCTTTGACTGATATATTTTAAACAGTTCACACTCTTTGGGGATGATACTCATATGATAGTAAGCATTGTTTCTTGCATTCATTTCGCTGAACGGCAGGGTGGATTCGAAGCGCACCAGCTTTTTCAGATCGGGTTTGATCAGCCAGGTGACATACGGATAGTCGATGTCAAAAAGGGAGTTTGTTGTCTGCATATTGGCGAAAGTGCTTTCATGACCATCGAGTTGCAGTTTTGTAGCAAAGAAGAGATCTTTTTGCATCATGGAGAGTATTTTCTGATTGTAAAATGCGCTTTGGCTCTTTTTGAAAAAGATTTGGTTTGACTTTTGCAGATTGGCGACAGCGGCATAGAGAAAATAGACGATAATCCCCAGCAAAAAGATAGAAAGTATCAGTTCGATCAGGGTAAAAGCGGAACGTTGTTTAGGTTGCATTATTGTATCTTTATCTTATAGACATAGGTAGCGTTATGTTTGTCGGAAACGGTGATTTTATCAAATATGAGGGTAATGTCCGCAGCCTGTGACGAGGGCGTGCTCTCCTCATCTCCTGTATCTTCCGCAAAGAGGGAATTTTGATCAGTTTCATCCCCACTTTCGGCAAAGGGAGCGAATTTGGCATACTCTTCCTCTTCGTAAGATATTTTCTCCTTCTTGAGAAATTGCCGGATTTCATCTTTTTTGATCTCATAGTCTGCACGTAAAAAATCGAAAAGTGTTTTCTCTTTGTGGTGGTATTTTTCGTTGTTGTGCATGACGGGAATGGAACTGAGTCTGTCAAAACGTGCTTTTTGTTCCAGAAAAGCGAAGTTGTTTTTGCTGTTCATCGATATCTGAAACAGACCGGTGGCAACGACGGCGAGAATGGCAACCGATACGAGTACTTCGATGAGTGTAAATGCGTTTCTATTCATGAAAGGTGATCTTCTTCTCTTTCTCGTGTGTAAATAGCGCCAGTGCTTCTTCCAGACTCTCTGTAACATTGACATCTTCAAAATAGGGTGGGAAGACGTAAAACTTCTCTTTTTGGGCAATAATATAGTTCGAACCGCTGCCGTTTGGATAGACAGTGTATTTGAAACAGACCGGTTCAAGACGGTCGTCGATGATTTCCGGCGTGAATGTGATTTTTCTTTCATGACCGAACGGGTCGCTTTTGTAGACAGTGATGTTTTGAAACATCTCCGGTTTGAGATTGATTTTCATCTTTTCCTGCCACTCTCCGTTAATCAGAAGCGCTGATTTTTTGCAGTTGTCGTACAGTACCAGATCGAGCCTCTGACCATCTTTATGCCGTTGCATCATGATATCTCTGAGCGAATCGAGTTTGACGATTTTCATGTGTTGTTTGGGATCGAGCCTGCCCAGTACCAGTGCATAGACAATGCCGATAATCATCACAACGACCATCAATTCAAAGAGGGTAAAAGCTTTTTTAGTCTGTTTCACGTTTTATATAGTATCCAAAATAGTTGTATTTATCATTCATTATAGCAATATATGTTTTATGCTATGATAATAAAATTAATTTTTTGATAAGAGATAAAAGAGGTATCCTTAATGCAAAAAAAGAAAATATTATTACTGGAAGATGATGCTACGCTCAATGATACGATTACCGAATATCTCGAAGAAGAGGGGTATGATGTCGACAGCGTGGAAAACGGTGAAGAGGCGATGGACAAAATCTATGAAAACAGTTACGATTTGTTGCTGCTGGATGTTAAAGTACCACTGATCAGCGGATTTGATCTGCTCAAAGAGGTACGTACAAATAACAACACC
This sequence comes from Campylobacterales bacterium, assembly GCA_027080605.1. Lineage (GTDB taxonomy): Bacteria > Campylobacterota > Campylobacteria > Campylobacterales > QNZT01 > QNZT01. The sequence continues at coordinate 4,580 of JALWRO010000039.1, read as the reverse complement.
ACTCCGGCTATTTTCATTACTTCCTTGGATTCTATCGATGATCTGAGTGAGGGGTATGAAAGCGGGTGTGATGACTACATACGCAAGCCGTTTGCATTAAAAGAGTTGTCGATGCGGATGACGACGATTTTAAAAAGAGATTTTTCTCATACCAAT
>JALWRO010000039.1:0-4414 GCA_027080605.1 Campylobacterales bacterium | reverse complement strand
GGAAATATTCTCTATGTCAACGGGGAAGAGGTGACACTCAATAAAAAAGAGTCGAAATTGCTGAAACTCTTTTTGCAAAACCAAAATCAGATTCTCTCTCATGAACGCATTTACGATGCAGTCTGGGATTATGATGAAAACGCTTCCGAGGCGAGTCTTCGTACCTATATCAAAAATTTACGTAAAGTACTGGGAAAGGAGAAAATTGTCAGCATCAAAAAGCAGGGCTACAAATTTACACAAAGCGGAGCGTAAAACCCTCATTTCTTTTTTATTGCTCTACTCCTTTTTTTCGATTATCCTGTTGGCAATTTCGGGTTATCTCTACTACTCTTTGCAAAAAGATCTGATGCTCGAAGGGCAGATCAACAAACTGCAGGAGGACTCCTTCAAACTCATTTCCAGATTGCGCTATCTTCATGAACATTTCGATGAAGACCATACCTATCCCCGTTTCACGGACTTTCGTTCCGCTATTTACGACAGTAGTAAAAAACTCATCTTTACAACACTGAACGAAGAAAATGTCAATCTTGACAAACGGCTCTATACCGTCAATGAAAATATTCACTATGTACGTCTTTTGGAGTCGTACTATCTGGGTGCCATGTACGTAGTGATTGAAGTGACTGACAGTGGGCAGTGGTTTCGATATATGAAGAAAGAGGTTATCATCTATAGTGTGGTTTTATTTGTTTTGTTGCTGATTGTCGGGTACTATTTGTTTCGCCTTATGCTCTCACCTATGCGAAACAGTCTTGCTCTTCTGGATCGTTTTATCAAGGATACTACACATGAACTCAATACTCCCATCAGTGCTATTTTGACCAATATCGAGATGATAGACGAATCGAAGCTGGAACCTCTTTTACAAAAAAAGATTCGTCGAATTGACATTGCCTCGAGAACTATCTCCAATTTATATAAAGATTTAACCTATGCTGCGCTGGGAAACCGTGTTGTTTCACGGGATGAAAAAGTCAATATGTACCATTTGCTCAAAGAACGGATCGAATATTTTAAAGTGATCTCATCTGCAAAAAATATCAATTGTATTACCGACTTGCATCAAGATATCTATCTGACAATCGACCGCACAAAAATCACCCGGCTGATCGATAACCTTCTCTCAAATGCCATTAAATACAACAAACGTTCCAGTTTCATCAAAGTGACACTGCGGGAAAACTATTTTGAGATAGAAGACGGTGGTATCGGTATCAGCGATGAAGCGATACACAGTATCTTTGACCGCTATGCCAGATTCAACCAAAGCGAAGGCGGTTTCGGGCTGGGATTGAACATTGTCAAAGCGATTGCCGATGAATACAGGCTGGAGATCAAATTCAGATCCAAAGTCGGTAAAGGAACGAAAGTGAGAATTTCATGGAAAACATAAAACGGTTGACAGGGTTGCTGTTATTGATTGCCGTTATCGGTAATGCACAGGTAAAACAACGAAACAAAGAAGAGATTTACCGTCAAAACTGTATGAAGTGTCATAAACAGATGTCACTGACGATGCAGAAGATATTTATGCGCTATCTGCTGAAGTACAGCAGTGAAGTTTCTGTAAAATCCGCACTATATGATTTTTTAAAAAACCCTAATTATTTTACTTCAGCTCTGAGAAAGGATCAAATAGCACGTTACGGGCTGAAAGGTAAAACAACCCTGACAGATATAGAGTTACGTAAAGCGATCGATACCTATTGGGAAAAATATAAAATCTTTGGAAAGCTAAAGTGATTTTTTACCGAAACTATACTATAATTTCCACAATTGCTTCACTTTTATCTTTTATAATTGTGTTGTAATTAAAATTTAAGGAGAGAAGATGAAAAGATTTCTTAGTATCGTAGCGACATCTGTACTTGTTGCCGGTATCGCAACGACTGCTGTTTCAGCTGATCCTGCCAAAGGGCAGAAGATTTATCTTAAAAAGCTGAAAAAAGCATGCGGTTTCAACGGTGCAAAAATGGCTGCGAAACACACTCAGGATGAGTGGGAAAAAATCAAGGAGAGCGGTAAGCTTGAAGATGAACTCAAAAAAGAGTGTCCAAAACTGAAAGATATCAAAGACAAATATCTGGATGATCTGTTTGACTTCCTGTATGAGTATGGAAGTGACAGTGGAAATGTTCCATCTTGCTAAGCGGCTGTCATAAATCAAAAAAACAAAATAAAAATCAAATTCAACAATAGGAGAAAGACATGAAAAAAGTAGTATTAACATTGGTAGCATTAGGTGCAATGAGTTTCTTAGCGGCAGACGGTGCGGCACTGTATAAAAAATGTGCGGGTTGCCACGGTGCAAAAGGTGAGAAAAAAGCACTTGGAAAATCTGAAGTGATTGCCGGCTGGGATGCTGCAAAAGTGGAAGAAGCACTGAAAGGTTACAAAGCAGGTACAAGAAACGTACACGGTATGGGTGGTCTGATGAAAGGTCAGGTAGCTTCTTACTCTGACGCTGATATCAAAGCAGTTGCTGAGTATATCCACGGTTTAAAATAATTTAAACCCCATTGTGTCACTTCGGAGCTTTCCGGAGTGACTCCTCTCCTTATTCCTCTTTTATCCTGTCTTATTCATTTTATTATGTTATACTTTACGTTATAGAGTGCAGGGGAAACAAAATGCGTGACACAGATATTACCGAAGCGATTATCAATGATGATTATCTTGCTATCAAACAGGCAATCAAAAAAGGTCTGGATTTGGAACAGATCGTTGAAAATGAACTGAATGAAAATGAAGAATCGCTGCTCTTTTTTGCACTCCATCATAAATGCTCTTTTGATACGATCAAACTTTTAATAGACAACGGTGTAGACATCTGGAAATGCGACGCAGAGGGGGTCTCCTTTCTCGATGAAGCTATTGTAACCGGCAGTCTGGAACTGGTGAAGTATCTGGTAGAAGAGAAACATATGGATGTCAATCAAACGAAACGAAAGAGCGGTTTTACTCCTCTGATGCAGGCAGCGTGTTACGGATATACGGATATTGTCGATTTTCTGCTGGAAAAAGGAGCCGACATTCATGCACGGGACAATTGTGATCTGAATGTGATCGAATATACCAAAAAACTTCAAAAAAGCAATATGCAGAAACATCTGGAAGCATATATGGAACAGTCAAAAAAGTGAAAAACTGATAAATTAATAAATCATATGCTAACATTGAAAAATATCTTAATTTTTTGCATCAATATGCTATGTAAAATTTTGAATATAGACAAGAAACGGCATATGCGTAGACAAATATGCAGGACGAATTGCAGATAAATCAGGAGGCTGAATGGAAGCAAATCTCACCATTGAAGGTGTGAAATATATGTTCCTTGGCATGACAACCGTTTTTCTTTTTCTTGCTGTACTGATCTATATATTGAAGTTGCAAACAAAACTTTTCAATAAACTTTTTCCACTCAAAGAACTTCCTGTTATGCCTGCAAAGAGAAGTTCAGGCAAAACATCTTCAGAACCGGATGAAGAAGAGATCATTGCCGTGATTACAGCCGCAATTACAGAGTACAGGAAAGGATAGAAACAGTATGGCAAAAAAACTGATCGATATTATGGATACAACTTTTCGCGACGGCTTTCAGTCTGTTTTCGGCGGTCGTGTATTGATGGAAGATTTTTTTCCGGCTCTTCAGGCGGCAAAAGAGGCTGGGATCAGTCACTTTGAGTTTGGAGGCGGTGCCAGATTTCAGAGCCTCTTCTTCTACCTCAATGAAAATGCATTTGAAATGATGGATAAATTCAGGGAAATCGTCGGTCCCGAAGCCAATCTTCAGACGCTTGCCCGCGGTGTAAACACGGTGATGCTCGATACCGGGAGCAGTGAATTGATCGATTTGCACGCCAAACTTTTTAAAAAACACGGTACCACGACAATCCGTAACTTTGATGCGCTCAATGATGTTGAAAATCTTAAATACAGCGGCGCATGTATCAAAAAACATGGTTTAAATCATGAAGTCGTAGTCACATTGATGGATTTGCCTCCCGGCTGTACCGGAGCACATGATGTGGCTTTTTATGAAAAAGTTTTACGTGAGATTCTCGATTCGGGTATCGTCTATGACAGTGTATGTTTTAAAGATGCAAGCGGTACGTCAAATCCGCACAAAGTCTATGAAGTGATTACCATGGCGAGAAAACTGTTGCCGGAAGATATCCATATCAGGTTGCATACTCATGAAACGGCAGGTGTCAGTGTCGCAAGCTATCTTGCCGCTCTGGATGCGGGTGTGGACGGTATTGATCTGGCTGCAAGTCCGGTAAGCGGCGGTACATCACAGCCGGATATTCTGACACTTTTACATGCCACAAAAGGGTCAAATTACGATCTCGGCGGTCTGGATACCGAGAAAATTCTTACCTATGAAGAGGTTTTGAAAGATACA
>JALWRO010000038.1 GCA_027080605.1 Campylobacterales bacterium | reverse complement strand
GCATATGTGTCCCTAACGGCACATCCAGTGTATCGAGGAGATTTTCCTTCTGTTCGTTTTGTTTATTCATGCAGCACTTTTTGTACTTCTTGCCGCTGCCGCACGGACAGGGATCATTGCGACCGACTTTGACACTTTTGTGCTGTTTACCTGTCGTCTCCATCTGCCCGTTTCGTATACCCTTTTGTAAAACTTCCTTTCTCTTCTCATCCAGAAGAGATACAAAAGAACAGGCAATGATGAAATTTGCACGTAACGTTTCAAGATCCTCTCTATCCACTTCTCCGTCATGCATTACCAACGAAACAGAAACCAAAACACTCAGCGCCATTTCAAGATCCGAACCAATCTTATTTTTGAGATAGTTCCACTCTTCCACTCGCCTGAAATCTATGTTATATACATTGATCGCTTCATGTAATACCTTGTCTATCCCCTCAAGCAACATCTTATAACTATCCCTGCTTTGACTCTCAATATACAGCGTTTCAAACAGCGGCTGCACCTCTTGGTCAAAAGCATTCCTGTCCCCAATAGAAGCAAAAGCATTGATAAACTCAATCACACTATTTGTAAAATCGTTATATTTCATCAAAAAAGCGTTGGCTTCATCCAGGTCTTTAAAATTGAAATTTTTCAATATGTCGGTTATATTTTGCGCTATATTATTGCCGTGAGGATCGATAAGCTCTGTGATGGTATTGAAAAAGATTTCCATAACAGAGATTTTTGCACTATATTTGCGAAGTGTATCGCTAAATTGTTGGACAGATTCCGGAGTCAGTCGTTTGATATGCATTGTCTTTCTTTAAATAAGTAGTTTTTAAGATTTTATCAAAACAAAACAAAAACAGCCATTTAAGCAAGTGAGTAATAAAAAATTTTATAGAAAGCTTTTCAGAAGTGAACGCTTCAGCGTCACCTGGTTTTATGAAAGTTTCGATGCAAAGAAAACTTTTTCACAAAAAACATCGGCAAACAGTCATAATGATACCCCAACTTATACGCAACAAACTTAGTCAAAGAAAAAAGAACCGATTTTGGTATCGATAAAGGAGCATTTTTAACCAGATACACCAACTCCTTTCTTGCCTGTTCAATACCGGTTGACTCCGTCGAGCTATATTTGTTGACCTTTTCCTGTATCCATCCGTTTGTCTTAAAAAATATACCGATATCAAAATAACGTTTAAACAGTTCCTTCGCGGTATAACGGTGTGAATGCCATACTTTCGCCTCCGCCACGTACGCCACTTTTTTCCCATCCAAAATAGCCCGTGCCGCAAAATCCATATCTTCGTTCATGATAAGCCCCTCTGTAAATCCCCCGGTCTTTTTAAAACAGGAAGCCCGGTACATTGCACATGAATTGGAACAAAAAAAAGTCTTGATCCCCATCTCTTTCAAACTCTCTTTGGATTTGACAACAGAGACAGGCGGATAATTCGTCTCTCTGGCAAACTTTTCAATCGGATCAGCATCTTCATGGGGAATCTGTCTGGCGTAGCTGACCACGACATTTTCATCTTCAAACGGCTTGAGAAGATTTTCAACGAGTTTCTCGTCATAGGGCAAGGCATCCTGTGTCATGAAGAGGTAAAAATCTGCCTCTTTTTGGAGAGCGAGGTTTCGGGTGGTAGCATGGTTGAAATCTGAACGGGAAATTTCATGAACCTCTGCACCTGCGGTTTTGGCAATCTGTACGGTGTTGTCTGTGGAAGATGAGTCGATGATGATTATTTTAGGGAGAATGGTCTGGTTTTTATATAAATTCAGCTGTTTTTCAAGAAATTTGGCAGCTTGTAATGTTGGAACAACAGCAACTATTTTTACCATCACTATTTACCTCTCTCCATATTCATAAAAGGTTTTTCAATATATTTATATGAATAATGTGCAAAAGGGAATAAAATACTAAACACAACTAATGCACTTAAGATAAAAGATATATTGTTGTGCAATCCAAAATTATATATTTTTTGATGAATTGGATTGATTATATAAACAATTAACGGATGCCACAAATAAATACTAAAACTCATTCTACCTACCCAAATCGTGAATCTATTCACAATCCATTTTATTGGATTGATCGATAATGCTACAATCCAAAGAGAAAAGACTATACCCCAGATATACTTTTTTAAATCAATAAAATTTTGATCAAAAATAGAAATTTTAGCGTTATCATTTATA
>JALWRO010000037.1 GCA_027080605.1 Campylobacterales bacterium | reverse complement strand
AAATAGAAATCCACATCGACGCTTTTTCGTGCGACAAACCCAAAGCGAATGTACTGCTTATCGACGACCTCATCGCGACGGGCGGAACTGCCAAAGCAGCGGCAAACCTGATCGAAAAATCGGGCGCGCACTGCGTTGAAGCCTGTTTTATCCTCAACCTGACATTTCTGAGAGGCGATGAAGCACTGAAAAAGATCACACCCGTCTACTCTGTACTGGAGATCAGCTAAATGTATATCCCAAAACCATCCCCGCACGACCCTGATGAAAATGGGCACTTCGGTATTTTCGGAGGACGCTATGTCCCGGAGACACTGATGCCCGCCCTTTTGGATCTGGATAAAAGTTATCGTGCACTGCGTTTCGATGAAGATTTCTGGAGAGAGGTAGATTACTACTATAAAGAGTATGTCGGTCGCCCCAACCCGCTTTACTATGCCAAAAACCTGAGTCATGAACTGGGAGCCAGAGTCTATCTCAAAAGAGAAGATCTCAACCACACCGGTGCCCATAAGATCAACCACTGCATCGCACAGGCGGTACTTGCCAAAAGACTGGGCAAAAAGAAGATTATCGCAGAGACCGGTGCGGGGCAACACGGTGTGGCGACAGCAACAGTCGCCGCGCTTTTTGGACTGGAGTGTGAAGTTTTCATGGGTGCGAAAGATGTAGCACGGCAGGAACTCAATGTGTTCCGCATGAAACTATTGGGTGCGAAAGTTCATGCCGTTGAGTCCGGAAGTAAAACACTCAAAGATGCCATGAATGACGCTATCCGCCACTGGGTTACCAATGCCAGAGATACCTACTATCTTATCGGTACCGTTGCGGGACCACACCCCTACCCCATGATGGTCAGAGATATTCAGTCTGTCATCGGATACGAAGCGAGAAAACAGATTCTCGAAAAAGACGGCGCCCTTCCCGACTACGTGATCGCCTGTATCGGCGGCGGCAGCAATGCGATGGGTATTTTCAACCACTTTCTCGAAGATGAACAAACTACCTGTATAGGTATCGAGGCGGGCGGTCTGGGACTGGAGAGTAAACACGGTGCCAGTCTGGCAAAAGGAAGCCCAGGGGTACTGCACGGGCAAATGAGCTACCTGCTGCAGGATGAAGACGGACAGATTCTCGAAGCACACTCCATTTCCGCAGGTCTCGACTATCCCGGTATCGGTCCCGAACACGCCTTTCTCAAAGAGATCGGCGCGGCGAAGTATGCATCGATCACCGATCAGGAAGCACTTGATGCTTTTGTATGGCTTTCGCAAAAAGAGGGAATTATCCCCGCTTTTGAAAGCTCTCATGCCGTGGCATACCTGAAAAAGATGCCCAAAGAGGAGATCAAAGACAAGATTATTATCGTCAATCTCTCCGGACGCGGCGACAAAGATATGATGCAGGCAAAAGACTTGCTTCATTTTGACTAAGTTGCAGGGATCGTTTTAGTTGGAACAGACGCTGATTCATCTTTTGCAGGAGCATGGCTATATTATCCTCTTTTTCTGGAGTATTCTGGAGGGGGAGCTTGGTCTGATTATGGCGGGAATTCTTGCCCATACCGGTCATATGAACCTTCCTGCGGCAATTTTTGTAGCGGGACTGGGCGGATTTACGGGCGATCAAATCTACTTTTCAATCGGCAGGTATGCCAAAAAGTATATCCATAAAAAGATGCACAAACACAAACGAAAATTTGCCATTGCACATCTGCTTTTAAAAAAGTACGGCTGGCCGATCATTTTCATGCAACGTTACCTGTACGGACTTCGCACCGTCATACCCATGTCGATCGGACTGACCCGTTACCCTGCGGGGAAATTTGCGCTCATTAACCTGTTCAGCGCATGGACATGGGCAGCCATTACGATTCTTCCGGCATATCTGCTGGGAGAACAGATACTGACGCTCCTGAAAATTGCCAAAGCGCACTGGTACTTTGCCCTGCCACTCGTAGCACTCTTTTTAGGAGGTCTCTTCATGATCAGTAAAAAAATAGAAAAAAATTTAGAACAGAGAGGAAAACAAATATGAATTTTACCGTTACAGAACAAAAAATAGATGCAGTCCAGGCGGACTGTGAAATTGTCATTGTCATTGACAAACAACTTGATCACAAATGGGTCAAAGATAAAACAGATCTTGAAACACTCAATTTCAAGGGTACGCTGGATGAAGTAGCATTCCTGCCACAC
>JALWRO010000036.1 GCA_027080605.1 Campylobacterales bacterium | reverse complement strand
AAGTGAAGAGAATATTGTTGGTGCGTACGTGTCTCTAAATAATATATTATCTATTTTTCGGCTCGTAGGTCAAGATTATCCCTCACATTCAAAATATACAAAAAATCTCGAAACTGGTGAGTTTAAGGTTGGCTTCGGTAAAAGCTCTAATAAAGACATTTAACTATAGAAGCGATATAAAAAGATATTAGTCTCTGTTTCAGAGCTAACAAATATCTATGTCAAGAATTTCCTTTTCCGGGGAAAAGGGGAGGGTACTTATTACTGAAATTGAAATATGTCGAAAAAAACGCAGCATTACAGTAATGCAATAGCCTGATAAGTCAACAGAAATAATAAAGATGCATAAACATTACGTTTTATGTAACAGATGCTGTCAAGAAACCGGTCGGCGGTAATTTTTTTATCGATGGCATTATGAAAAAAAAAGCGTATTTTTACCGCTTGTTAGAGCAATTCAAACGTGTAAATATCCTGCATGACAGTATCATTTCATATAAATAATCAGAAAGATTTCCCCGATGCTTGCATCGGTTAGAGTCAATCGACTCGAAGAGGCGATATTTGTGATAAAATAGGAATATGAGCGAGCATATTTTCAAAAGTCACAATAAGACGGTTTTATTGTATCATTTGGTGTTTCCAGCCAAATATCGAAGGAAAGTATTTAGCAAAGAGGTCGAAAAGACATTGATAGAGATATGTCAGGAGATTTCAGAGCGATTTGAGATAAACTTTTTGGAGATAGGAAATGATGAAGACCATGTACATTTTTTGGTACAAGGGATACCAAAGATGCCAGTTCCACGGATAGTGCAAGTAATAAAGAGTATTACAGCAAGAGAGATATTTTCCAGACATAAAGAGGTAAAAAAGCTGTTGTGGGGAGGGAATCTCTGGACAAGTGGATTTTATGCTAACACGGTTGGACAATATGCCAGTTGTATTTTGCTTCTTCTTGGTTAACATAATATATATTCTCTTGAAAAAATCTCCTGTCCCCAAACTCACTCTTCCGTACGGTATTGCATCTTTTTATGCTCTATTCCTTCCATCTCTTTCAGTTCTCTGGCGCGTGTCATGAGATTGCCTTTGCCGCTGCTGAGCTTTTTAAAGGCGTCGTTATAAGCGTGTTGTGCTTTGTGGAGGCTTTTTTCGATGCCCTGCATACTCTCCACGAAACCTCTGAATTTGTCGTAGAGGTCTCCCGCCTTGCGTGCGATCTCTCTGGCATTTTTGTTTTGGTATTCGTAACGCCATGAGTGTTCGATGGTACGCAGCACGGCTAACAGTGTTGACGGCGAAACAAGAATGATATTTTTCCGGTACGCTTTCTCATACAGTTCCCTGTCCGCTTCGATGGCTGTCATGAAAGCCGCTTCTATCGGAATAAACAGCAGTACGAAATCGAGTGTACTGACGCCTTCGAGCGCTTCGTAGCGTTTTTGGCTCAGTTGTTTGATGTGGATATAAAGTGAATCGAGATGTGCACGCAGGTGTCTTGCCTTTTCATCATCGTCGGCGCTGCTGTGATACTGTTCGTATGCCTTGAGGGAAACTTTGGAATCTATGACAACATCTTTTTTGTCCGGAAGGTGGATAATGACATCCGGTTTGTAGAGTTTGCCGTTTTCATCTTTATAGGCTTTTTGGATCTCATATTCGCGCCCTTTTGTTAAACCGGAACTCTCCAGTACCTTTTCGAGTATCATCTCTCCCCAGTTGCCCTGAAGTTTATTGTCGCCTTTGAGGGCATTGGTAAGGTTGAGTGCATCCTGGGAGATGCGTTCATTGAGGTTTTTCAGGGTGGTGATCTCTTTAATCAGAGAGTAACGCTCTTTGCTCTCCTGTGTATAAAACTGCTCCACTTTTTGTTGAAAGTTTCTGATATTTTCTGAAAAAGGTCTCAAAAGTAGTTTCAGTGACTCCTGCTGTTGCTGTGACAACGCACTGCTCTTTTGCTCGATTACCTCCCGTGCGATATGCTCAAACTCCTCTTTAATCTCCTTTTTAGACTCCTGTAAAAAAGTGATTTTCTCCTGTGCAAATACCAGTTCCTGTGATAGTTTCGTTTTCTCCAGTATCGTTTCATGAAGTGTCTCGTTTACGGTAGAGAGTTGCCCTTCCACTCCCCTCTTCTCTTCCGAAAGCCGGGAAATATAGTAGGAAAAACGTTTTGCCGAAGCAGTATAAATATAAT
>JALWRO010000035.1:8048-8893 GCA_027080605.1 Campylobacterales bacterium | reverse complement strand
ACAAGATTCTTGTCACCGAAATCGACCGGGTCGTATGGTGTCGACCCGGTCGATTTCGGTGACAAGAATCTTGTAGTCGCGGGGCGTAAAGCCTTCAAGTTCCCGCTCCAGCCGCTGCCGGAAACTGACCGCACCCGAAACCCGCTCAAGCGGCAGCAAAAAGAGGTAGAAGTAGGCGTTCTCTTCATGATAGGTTGTGACCATATCGAGCAGACGCATTTTGCTGGTTTTGAAATTTTCCATAATCAGTGAAATGGCGGGATTGGTTGTGTGCAGGAGTACGACAGCGGAGTGGACGCCGAAACGCCGGTACATGGTGTGGAGGCGGTCGATCTCAAACTGAAAACGCGCTTCGATTTGGGCGATGTTCATGTGCTCGGAGGTGTGGGCGGCATGACGCTGATAGAAACGCTCTTGTGCCAGATACTCCAGCAAAATCTGGATTTTGAGGATATTGTCCATATTGAACTCCAGAAAATCCATCTTTTCGATGACATAGAGCCCCAGCAGGGTGTTGTGGATGTCGAGTACCGGCAGGACGGCGAGGACAGGTTCCTGCTCCATCATCTCCAGTTTGTTCTCCGCCAGAAAGACCGGTTTTTTGGTTTCGATGGACTGCGCGACCATCTCAAATTCCGGATCGAACGTGAAGCGGCTCTCTCCGAGGGGGATCGCTTCATGAAGTCTCTTCTCCTCTTCCAACTGGCAGTAACAGGCAGCCTGGAGCGAAAAAGCCTCCTGAAATGTCTCGAAAAGATGCCGGTAGATCTCCTGCTGCTGCATGTTTTGCGAAAGGTCGATGATGAGCGAGCGCAACGTGACGGGCTTAAGCAGGTAGCCCTTTT
>JALWRO010000035.1:0-8038 GCA_027080605.1 Campylobacterales bacterium | reverse complement strand
CTTTTCCAGCTGGTCGTGGGAAACCTTGAGTGCAAAAAAAGCGTTGCTCAGTTCCCGGAATTTTGCCTTGAGATAGTGCTTCTCTTCTCTGTCTGAAACCCGCTGCCGCTGAAAATGGAAATGAAACTCTCCGAAAAGCAGTACGAAAATAAGATAGGAGAGGATCGTTTTGAGATCGTACTCCAGCGTGAAAAAGTAGATACCGAACGCCATGACCGTCAGGGAGACGATACCGAAAAGCGTCCCGTTATAGAGGGTGATGATTGCCAGAAAAAGGAGGGCAAGATCATGATAACTGTCGAGTTTGATGACAATATCGGGACTCAGGAAATAGAGCGCTGTGACAAAAAGGAGGGAGAGGAGTACGGACTCTGCCAGCGCCGTCGCGCCCCTGTTGTGCGAAAACGCCTCGGGGAGAAGATGTAAAATCACTTAGCAGTGCCCTTAAGGAAGGATCTCATCCAGAATTTTCTGCGCCGTACCGGAGAGCGATGTCGACCCCAGTGCCGTTTTGCTTCCGGTACCGCTGTAGAGGGGTTCCCCGCTCTTAAGATCGGTCAGACGCACCGTCAACCCCACAACCGGTTCCGCGTCGATACCGGTTTTGTACCGCCACTCGGTCACTTCACCGCCGAGCATATAGTCATAGCCTTTCTGTTTCAGCACATTGACGAGCGCTGCACGGCTTTGGGAATTCCCCTCCAGCTCCGCCTTCGCGTCTGGATGCAGCTGCTCCGCCGTGACACTGTACCCGTGGCTTTTGAGGATCACATTTGCAACAGACGCCGCGCTGTACCCTGCAAGCGGAGTTTGGGTGTAGTTGTAGAAAGGCACGACGGCAATCTTTTTTTGCAGGGCTGGTTTGAAAGGGGTGGTTTTTTGGATTTGCATTGTCGAGCAGGCTGTCAGAAGCAGTACAAAAAGAGATAGAGCCAAAGATTTCATGAACATGGTACGCCTTATATAGTTTATGAAAACGATTAGCAAATATAATGCCAGTGTGACAAATGACGATATACGGACACTGTTTTATATAGATTGAAGTAAAAAATAGTATTATTTATTATTAAAGTTTGCAAAAGGATGTCTCTGTTGGTCAGTAAAATAAAGCGGCTTCTTGCCAATGAAGGGACGATGTTTTTCATCTCCAATCTGGTGTACAGCTTTTCAACCTATCTCATCGCCCTTTTAATACCCTATAAACTCAACATTGACACGATGGCGGATTTTTCTGCTGCTTTTAACATTGTCATGATGCTGATTTTTGTGTTTGAGTTCGGATTGACCGTGAGCTATCTGCGCTTTAACCAGATCTATAAAATATCGGATCAGATCAATGCGATGATCCAGACGTTGATTTTTGTATTGTTGTTTATTCTTTCCCAGACGGTGCTGGGGGAATATACGGATCGTCTGTTCGGCGTGCAAAATCTTGGCATTTCGCAGGCGTATATCTACCTCTCTATCTTTGCACTGCTGAGCTGGATCTTTTTCAAAACGACGCTGCTGGCAAAAAAGAGGATCAGGTTTATCATTGTCAACTCTTTTATTATCCTCGGCGTGCGGGTGGCTTTTTTACTCTATATTCTTTTTTGGGCTACAGATATTGATCTGAGTATGATTTACATCGATCTTTTTATTTTGCCGTTTGCGATGGTGATACTCTTAAATCTGAAATACAACTTCTCTTTTCTCACCGCCTGCAGGGAAAAAGTGCAGAGCAAGCCGTTTCGGCACCTCTTTTTCAGGCGGATGAAGCAGTTTGTCATATTTTCCGCACTGACCTATATTATCAACGGTCTCTTTATCTATACCAACCGGTACGCCATCATCTATATGGTCAATGAAAAGATGACCGTTACCCTTGCGGAACTGGGGTATGCGATGAGTTTCGGCGGATTGATCATGATCTTTATTTCGTCGCTGCGTTCCTATTTCCTTTCAAAGTTCAATATGTCGCAGATGGATGCGGTGATGGCGCATATCAACGGCTTGAAAAAATTTAAATGGTATGTGTTGTTGGGCGGTATTGCAGTCTCTGCAGCAATCGCCGGTGTGGTATATCTGATCAAACCCGCCTATCTTTCGGTCAACTCGCCGCTCTATGTCTTTATACTGATATTTGAAAGTATTATTGTTGCCTATCTGAGCCTTTTCAGTTTGCTTTCCAAAACATTCAATTTCAATATGCTGGAGCTGAAACTGAATATCATACGGCTCGTACTGGTGGTTATCGCCGTGCATATGCTTTTCAAGTCTTCACCGATTATCGGTTTTATTGCGATTAATCTGGTGATTGTGGGAGTTGAATACTATTTTGCACGTACCATTCTGAAGCGGATTTATCAAAGAGGAGCAGGAGAAAAAATTGGATCAGCATAAAAAAATCATTCTTATCGGACCGATGTATATCAAAGATATGCGCAATGCAGGCGGAGTGACGGTACTCTTTGAACAGTTGCTTGAAGATTTGCGGGAGCTGGGGGTGGAGCATCTGGCGATCAACTCCAATAAAAGCGCGTATAGAAACATCGCCGAAACCTTTTTTGTCGTCATGAAAACGTTGCTTGTTAATATGCGCAAATATGATCACGTCTCTATCCACGGAACGGCAAACCACTATATCATGATTGCGCCGTTTATGATCTTTTTTGCCAGACTCTTCGGCAAAAGCGTCAGCCTGCGAAAGTTTGCCGGAAACTTCAATGAAATCTATGAAAACGGCGGTGCGGTCAAAAAAGGATTGATCAAATATGTCCTGACAAAAGCCGATCTCAGCTTTTTTGAGACAAAGTATCTGGTAGAGTACTTTAAAACATTCAACCCCAACACCTTCTGGTTCCCCAACGTCCGCCGCAGACCGGAAAAGAGTGCACCCAAAAGCGACTTCAAACGCCGGTTTGTCTATATCAGCCACCTTAAAGACGAAAAAGGCACCCAGGAGCTGCTCGAAGCGTGCAAAAGACTCGATGAGCGTTTCGACGTCAAAATCTACGGACCCGTTCATGAAGCGAAATATACCCCCGAATACGTCGCCCGGTACAACACAACCTACGAAGGCGCACTGACCCCGACAGAAGTGGTGGAAAAACTCCGTGAAGCCGACGTCCTCGTACTCCCAAGCCACAGAGAAGGCTACCCCGGAATCGTCATCGAAGCCTATTCCGTCGGACGCCCCGTACTCGTCACCAACCTCCCCGCCATCGCCGAAATCGTCGAAGAGGACAAAACCGGCGTACTGGTGGAGCCCAAAAACGTCGATGCGCTGGTAGAAGGATTTTACAAATTTACGGAAGAGACCTACCCGCAAATGTCACAAAATGCCTACGAAGCTTTTGAACAGTTCAACTCTATGCCGCAGACGAAGAAGTTTTTGGAGAAGGTGTAGGGGGTGTAGGGGTATTGCTACATTTATCTCATTGTTATTGAATATCATCGATATTATAAAATAATTTAACTTTTTCTACTTTTTTTTCAATAAATCCAACAAATCCAATTTTTTTAGACTAAAATTCAATTAACACAATGGCTATTGTGTATTCTATTTAAGAGGAGGATGTAGCGATGTTGAGAGGTTTCATTTTATTTTCATTTCTTTTTGTTGCAAATGTATTTGCAGCTATGGAGGTTGAGCCAAACAGCTCTTTTACAAAAGCACAGGAAATATATAACTATGATACGGTTTACGCGACTATTAACCGAAATAGTTCTGATTACGATTACTATAAATTCCAGGTTACAGGGCAGGCTTTCAATTTCTCGTTTCAAACAAATGAGGAAAACATGGACTATTATATAACTATTTATAATCAACAACAGAAAAAGGTTGAATATTATCATGTAAATAAAGGGCAGAGAGGATTTAACATTACTCTGGGAATTACTAGCGGAACTGCATATATCAAGGTTAGTGCTTCAAATTATACAGGTTCAGATGGGGCATACAGTGTTACAGTAAGTGGTTTAGGTGCAGGGGAAATTTTACAAAATTATGAAATTGAGCCTAATGACTCTTTTACAACTGCCAATGAAATATATCCTGGGACTTATTACCATGGTTATATCTCAAAAAATAATTCTGACTATGATTTTTATAAATTTACCAATTATAATGATTCAATAAATCTTGTTTTTGATACAGAGGAAGAAAATATCGATCATTATATTTATGTTTATGATCAACAACATAATCAGGTGAAATATTTTCATCTTTCCAAAGGAGAATTGCACTTAAATGAGACTTTTGGCATTGCCCAGGGGACAGTGTATGTAAAAGTAAGTGCCGGTAATTACACAGATAGTTTCGGTGCATATCAGATAGCGGTTGATCCGTACAGCCCTTCACCGGTTTCTCCGACACCTGCACCGATACCTGCACCTGCTCCACAGCAGTGCAATGTTGGGATGATTGATGAAGATGATATGCAACAGGATTGGTTAAGTGGGGGTTGTTCAAGTAAAGTAAGAAGTGGTAGTTATGCAAAAAATTATCGGATAAATATTAATAGAAATGTCAATGTCTATCTATCTCTCTCTTCTGATGATTTTGATACATATTTGTCTCTTTATGATATGAACGGAAATTTGATAGCTTCCAATGATGATAGCGGCGGGGGTACAAATTCTGAACTGGAGATACCTTTAAATGCCGGCAGTTATATTGTTGAAGCAAGTAGTTACTATCCAAATGAGACAGGTACCTTTTATCTGTTATATAGTCTGGAAGAGGATGTGATATCCTCACCGGTTCCAGTTTCCCCTTCTCCTTCAACTTTTTACTACGGTGCTATTGCATATGATAGATATACGGGATACTGGGCAACAGGCTGGAGATACTCAGATCGAACGTCTGCAGAGCAATCTACTTTACAAACTTGTGGTTCTGCCGGATGTGAAATTGTTGCAGATGTTTCAGGTAGTGAATGTGCATCTTTAGCAGTAGATACATATAGTGGAGCATATGAAATTGCTTTTGGAACAACACGTGGTGAAGCGGAAGCATCAGCTTTGATGGTTTGTGAGATTTTTCATAATAATTGTCAGATTGATACATCTGTTTGTGCAGATGGTCGTTAAATTTAAATGTACTCCGGGTTTCCCGGAGTATGTTAATAATACTAATCAAAATACAATTTGCAATCCAAATGAAACACCATTAACATTTTCATTGTTTAGCGTAAAGTTGTTGTTATGAAATATTTTTTTATTTGAAAATACTTTGCCATATGCAAATATTGAGTATGAGGAGTGTGAGTATATTTTTTGATTATAATTTAGATAAAATTTATAACTATAATAGTCAATATCTAATGAATTATTTGTATAGTTAATATGATTATCAAATCCATAGCTTAGATTGATACCGGTTTTAAAATTTTGATGAAACTTGTGTGATAAGTCAAGCGTCATTCCGGATGAAACTAATTCAGTATAATGGATGATGGGTATATCATTTTGTGAGTAAGAGCCCAGAAAAAGAGGCTTTAACCAATTAATATTATAAAGACCGATTTTTGCACTATTGATTGGGAAGTTTTGAATCATATTTGCAAGTTCGATAACATAAAGTATGTTCTCTTTAAAATCTGTGAAAAAGTCTATTTTTGATTCTCGTGATAATTTAAAAAAATCTTTGTTTTCTATACCATTTGTAGTTTCGCCATACCAAAAAATAGCAGAAGTTCTATTTGTTGCCAGACCTGAAAATTGATAGCTGTAATATTGATATTCAAGCGCATCTAAATAGTTATAATCTTTTAGATAAAAATATTTTAGAAGTAAAAAAACTTTTATTGAGATATTTAAACCGGATAAAGTAGCGTTTTTGTTTTTGTCTTCTTTATATAGTTTTATTAATTGTGATTGATGTTTCGTGCTAGAAAATGTACCATATTTTTCTATTGTTAAAACATCACTGTCAAAAATATTGACTTTTCCTTTTATTGAATATAGTTTTAAACCTTCTGTTTTGTAATCCAACAGTTTTTGATTAAATTTATCAACTGATGAGAGTCCCGGTTTCCATCTTGCTGTACTCAGAGATGAAGCTATAATAAATTTGACATCATCCGTTTCCGGTGTATGTGAAATGTTATTATCAGAAGGAATAGATATTTGAGCAAATATAAGCGTGTTTAGAATTAATAAAATAGTTAAAAACTTTATAATTGTTTTCAAAATATTTAATTTCCTTTTATAATTTTTTAGTCATATATTTTTAAATCGATTGTGATTAAACTTTTTTCAGTACTTATATATGCTTTTGTACCATCTCGCGACAATGTAATGCTTCCATTTGTAGGAATAGTTCCTATAATATTTGGATTTGTTGAATCTTTTATATCAATTATAATTAAACCTTTATATGAGTCTGAGTTAATATATGCTTTAGTTTGATCAGGTGAAAGTATAATATGATAAAGAGTTCCCAAGATTGATATTTTACCTAAAATAATAATGTTGTCAGGGTCTGAAATATCAAGAATAAGTAATTTTTCATAATCAGTTATATATGCTTTAATGCCGTCTCTGGAAATTGTTCCAAAAGTCATTCCTGCTTTTCCGACATTATAAATATTTACGAGAATTGGATTTTTAGGATTTTTAACATTTATGATAAAGAGACTACCGGAATCATAAATATATGCAATTTTTTTGCTGTTTGAAAGTGCTATACCTGTTGCACTACCCCTCATAGTATATATGTTACTTAAACGAACCAGTTGTTTAGGATTGGAAATATCAAAAATAATCATGCCGTCTTCATGACCGACATATGCTATATTTTCATCTTCTGAAAGAATTATTTCGTTTGTTTCTTCCTCAATATATATACGACCTAATATTGTTGGACTTTTTGGGTCGAGAATATTTACAATGACCAAGCCATTAGCGTAAAGTACAAAAGCTTTTGTTTCATCTTGTGAAAGTGCCAGATCTATTATCGTTCCATCCATTCCATCAATAGCAATGTGTTCTAAAACAGTTTGATGCCGAAAATCTTTGTTATCTATAATAATCAAACTGTCAGAATTAGCAATATAGGCTTTTGTACTATCTGATGAAGTGATAATTTTACTAACCCATCCATCTATGTCTAGCTGACTTAGATCAAGTTTATTTAAAGTTAGAGGATTTTCTTCCACATCAACTAAATTTTTTATATTTAGGGCAATCATACCTTTGTTATTATCAGTGATATATACTTTTGTTGCGTCTTGGGAAAGTGCAATACTAGTTAATCGTTTAAAATAACTAAAACGATTTATAATCCTCAGATGTAATGAGTTGGCAATATCGATTGTTATTAACCCTTTATTCCAAGTCGTTACATAGGCTTTGTTCCCATCTGGTGATAATATGATTTCGTCAGTCACTTCTTCAATATATAATTTATTTAAAATAGTGGGTCTTTTGAGATCTTTAATCTTTACAATTACCAAACCTTGTTCATAGCTAGTCAAGTAAGCTTTTGTCTCGTCTGGGGAAAGGGCAATTCCATATGCAGAGCCTCCAATGTCCGTAGTACTTATGATAGCGGGAGATTTAGAGTTTTTGACATCGACAATCACTAAGCCGTGGTTAGCATCAGCAATGTAAGCTTTAGTTCCGTCTGCTGATAATACAATTTCTTGTATATTGCGAATATTGCCGATATTGGCTAAAATTTTAGGATTTTTGGGATTACGTATATCAATAATAACAAAACCTTTGTCATAATCAGTTGCATATATTTTAGTGTCATCAGTTGAAAGTGCTATTTGGTCGACCCAGGTTATTTTGTCATAAATATTGATAATTGATGGATTGCTGAGATTGTTAATATTTATAATAGCCAGACCAGAATTTCCATTGTTGACATAAGCTATCGTTTCATCTGGAGAAAGAACAATTTGTTGTAAATATCCATTATTTATTTTAATTCGACTGATAACAGCAGGTTTTACAGGATTTTCGATGTTGACAATTACCAAGTCTGTACCGTTTACAACAAAAGCCGTTTTTTCATCTTTTGAGAGTGCAACATCGAGTGCACCGT
>JALWRO010000034.1:21886-30361 GCA_027080605.1 Campylobacterales bacterium | reverse complement strand
CTCGCACTTTCTCACGACGATAAACCCTACAGCCTGCCGCTCAATTTTGTCTATTATGAAGGTGTATTCTATTTTCACGGTGCCAAAAGCGGTCGCAAAATCCGTGTCCTTCAGGCAAATTCCGCTGCCTCTTTCTCCGTCACACAGGCGCACGCACTGATCCCTTCTTTTTTCAGCTCCGACGAACAGCTTGCATGCCCCGCCACCCACTTTTTCAAATCAGTCATCGCCGAAGGAGAGGTTAGTTTCGTGGAAGATTACGACGAAAAAGTCGCCGCACTCACCGCACTGATGCAAAAACTCCAGCCAGAAGGCGGCTACAAACCACTTCATGAAGAGGCGTACCGAAAGATGATCGATGCTACCTGTGTCTGGAAACTTGTTCCAGATCAAATGCGCGGGAAATGGAAATTTGGACAGCATCTGTCTGAAGAGCGTTTTGAAAAGATTGTCGAACATCTGCAGGAGCGGGGTGAAAAAGTAGATATGAAAACTGTGGATGAGATGAAAAAATTAAGAAGTCAATAAATATATAAGCTTCTCACACTATTTTAAACCGATCTTCATACAATCTTGAAAAACTTTTCATATGCTCTAAATACAAATTTACAAAATGGAGTATATATGAAGAATATAACAAGTATCGTTTGGGCAAGTGTGGTATGTTTCGCATTGGCAGGGTATGGCGATAGCTACAAAAGTTCACAGGCGGCAAAATTTGTAGTCGCAACGGTTTATGCAGGAGGGGAAAAGTTGTCACAAATGCAAAAACTTCCTGATTTGAAGATGACCGATAACAATCTCTCTTTTGATAAGATAGCCGGATATAAAGATTTTAAAATAGTAGCGACGCATTTCAGGACAGACAAGCAAGAGTTGCGCTATATTTTGGCGAATCCTGTAGCATACAAGGCTTTGCGACAGAGAGTTCGTATTATGCCGGAAGGCAGTAAAATCGTCAAAATAGGATGGTCCGTGAAAAAAATGGCACTTTTCCCAGCTGCTTTGGAAGCGGATAAACTTCAGCGTATCGAATATATGGTGAAAGACTCGTCTCGTTTCAATGCCAATGGAGACCATTGGGGTTATGCCCGGTTCGTGAAGAAAAAGAATCACTATCAGGCATGGGAAAAAGGAACCAAAGGATGTATCAGCTGTCATGCTTCTGCGAAAGAGAATGACTATCTTTTTACCCCGTTACAAGGAATGTTTTAAGCGATGAAGCAGAAAATTCTCATTGTCGAAGATGAACCGGAGATCGTCACACTGATCACAAACAGGATTGACGGTTCACTTTATGAAGTCACAGTGGCGCATGAGGGAAATGCAGGATTGACATATATTCGAAACAATCAATATGATCTGGTTTTGCTCGATATAATGCTCCCATCGGTTGACGGTTTTATGCTCTGTAATGAAGTACGTAAAAATCATAAAGATACACTGATTGTCATTATCTCGGCACTGGATATAGAGGAGAAGAAAATAGAAGCTTACAGACTGGGAGCAGATGATTACATCCCCAAGCCATTTTCCCCGAAACTGCTTGCATTGAAGATTGATACGCTTTTAAAGAGGCGTTTTGAAATGACATATGCCGATACCAGCGCATATGGGATTTTGAAATATCATAAAGCATTGAAACGCTTTTACATTGAAAATCGGGAACTTTCTTTGACATTAAGTGAATTTACTATTTTGGAGACACTGTTTTTGGCTAAAAAGCGCGTCTTTTCGAAAGGTGAGCTTTCACAAATTCTTTATGACGAAGGGGTTGGCAGTATAGATGAAAAAGGTATTGCCACACATATTTACACACTTCGCAAGAAGATTGCCCGATATTCAGAGCAAGAGGTCATTAAAACTGTCAGGGGAATAGGATACACACTCCATGGATAAGCGTTTTAAACTCAAATCATTTTTACTCATTATTTATGGTGTCGCAGGATTGATTATATCTCTCTTTACTGCTGTTATGACTTATATTATCATTGGTGAGCCGATTGGAACGAAGATGACTTCCAAAATCATGATGACAGTGCTGGCGACTTTACCTGTAATAGGGGTCGTCTCCTATCTGATAGGCAACAATCTTTCGAAAAAGTTTACCCATATTTCAACACGACTGAAAGCGATTCATGAAGGTGAATTTTTACAGGACAATGTTTCGGAGATGATTGTTGATATCGATGAAATCCACCAGGAGATTAACTATCTTTCAGCGCGTCTGGAAAAGACAATTATGCAACTAAAACAGAATAACCAAAACCTCAGTGCCATAGTAAAATCTCTTTCTCATGATATTAAGACACCGCTGACCATTATTGACGGATATCTGGAAGAGTGCAAAGACAATCTTATATCTGCCGCTGAAATGCCCCGTATTATTGCTATTTTACAAAAAGAGACTGTTTACCTAAATGAACTCAGTTCAGAAGCGATCAGATATATACAGTCGCAGGAGTTTATCGACAAACAAACTTCTTTTAATCTTAAAACATTCATTCATGAAGAGGTATGTCCCCTTTTGAAAGTGAAAGAGTCAGTGACACTAAAATGTCTTATCGACGATGATCTGATCTTTATGTTCAATGAAATGGCATTGAAAAAGATACTGGTCAATCTTTTGTATAATGCGACCAAATACACGGAACAAGGTACGATAAAACTCATTGCAACCGATGACAGCATCATTGTCGAAGACACCGGTATTGGGATCAAAGAGAAGGATGCCGAACGCATTTTTGTACCTTTCAGCACACTCGATGTAAGTAAAAACCGTGAAAAGAGTGGTTATGGTTTAGGTCTGTCTATTGCCAGAAATCTTGCTGAAAACAATGGCTACAATCTGTTCTTGGATACACAGTACAAAGATGGAAGCAGATTTGTTTTAAAGAAGAAAGTTTGAATATGCTACACTACCGGAAATTTCAACAAAGGAGAACGACATGAAGCAATACTATGCAACAACACACACCCGCAAAAGCGGTTTCGTTCTCCTACTCTTTTTCCTACGCTTAGTGTAAACTAAGCAATTCTCACACACTTCCAGATACCTCACGGTTGACTGTTATCAGATGCGTTGTGGCGTTTTGCCACTGGAATAGTACTGTATATACAAAAGGAACAATATCATGAAAAAAGAAGAAGAGATCAACGAATGGCACGCGGACAAATACAAAAAACACGCCGGCTTTGTCACGAGGATGGCGTTACCGGTCATTGACCTGCTGGCACCGAAACCGGGTGAACGAATCCTCGATCTGGGGTGCGGGGAGGGAACGCCTGCACTGGAGATCGAGAAGTCCGGGGCTAAAGTCGTTGCGGTCGATTTGAGTGACGATATGGTGCAAAAAGCGCGGCAAAAAGGGCTCGATGCCCGTGTTGCCAATGCAACCGATCTGCCGTTTGAGGCGGAGTTTGACGCTGTGTTTTCTAATGCTACGCTTCACTGGGTGCCGCAAAGCCGCCTTGCGTTGCAAAATATCGCCAAAGCGCTCAAAAAAGGAGGCAGGTTTGTCGCGGAGTTTGGCGGTGAGGGCAATGTCAAAGCGATCAGAGAGGCGATACAGACGGTCTTTGCACGCCATCCGGAGTTTGGGAAACTGGAAATCCCCTGGTACTTTCCGAGTACCGAAGCGTACGGCGCACTTTTGAAAGAGGAGGGATTTCGGGTGGAGTATATCGAACGCATTCCCAAGCCCACAGCCATCGACGACATTGCTAACTGGCTGATGCTCTTTACCAACGGTCTCACCGCCCATCTGACACAGGAGCAGGAGACACAGTTTCGTCATGAAGCGCGGGAGTTGCTGAAAGCGTCACTCTACACCGAAGAGAAGGGCTGGACTGCCGACTATGTTCGCATCCGTGTCAAAGCGGTGAAGGTGTAGCTCTGGCAGGATAGACCTTCTCGATCTTCCCGCTTTTTACATCCCGAATAAAGATCGCCTCGATCTTGCCGGGGTGTTTCTTTGCCAGCTTCATGTAAATCTCCCGATCCTGCTCCCCGCTGTCTCCAAACAGCACCCAGCGAATCTGCGGGTAGAGGGTGATCAACCGTTCGATTTGCTTGCTTTTATAGTCGTGCTGGTGAAAGAGTGACCATGATCTGTCGCCGTGAATCTGCTTGGTGATGAGCGTGCGTTCGGGAAAACGGCGGTAGTCGAGAAACTTTTGGATGACAACATTGAACTGTTTGGGAGAACCGGTGATGACAAAGAGCGGTTTGTCCGGACTCTTTGCCAAAATCTCCCGAAACCGCTCCGCCATCCCCATCACCGCTTCACGCTGTTTGTAATTTTTCAAAAGGAGTTGATACGCCAGTTTCAATTTATGTGTGACGTCGGAGATGATGAGTGTATCGTCAAAATCGGAGATGATCCCGATCTGCTGTTGCGAAGAGGGAATCCACGCTTTACATGAGGTGGAAACCTTCGGTTGTCGGGGCAAAAAGAGCTTCACTTTTTCATGTGGTTTCAATGTCTCAGGCGGAAAGGTCATCTGAAATGTAAAATACCCTTCATCATCTGTCCGTGTCTCGAACGTATGCTCCCGCACTTGTAATGTTACAGGCACATCTTTACGTTCATCGTTGAAGATATACCCCAGCTTTCGCCACAGATTGGTCAGAAATGAATCATCTCTCTTTGCCTCCGGCATCTCCCGAGGATCCAAAACCCGCCCGGCAACCAAAAGCGTTTGACTGTTCCCGTAGCAGTGATAAACTTCTATCGCGTCCCCCGCCAGCAGTTGGGAGAAGGTAAGCAGTGTGATGAGGAGGTATTTCATAACATACATTTTAGCCGAAAAACGCTAAATTCAGACTATTCATATTTTTTATAACAAAGGCAGAGGATGGAACTTGAAAATATTGTCCCATGGGGGCGTAATTTTGCCGAATATCGTGACATGTTCGTGCTTTCCGGGGAGGATTTGCAGAAGGAAATTATCGGGTGTGGGGATGGTCCGGCAAGTTTCAACGTGGAGGTGACGCAGATGGGTGGACGGGTTGTTTCGGTCGATCCGATTTACGCTTTTTCTGCGGAGCAGATTGCCGGGAGGATCGATGAAGTGGCGGAAGTGGTGATGGCGCAGGTGCGTCAGAACACGCACCGTTTTGTCTGGAAAAATATCCCAGATCCTGACACCCTATATACGATCCGCATGGAGGCGATGTATCGTTTTATGGAAGATTACGAAGCAGGGAAAAGTGCGGGGCGTTATGTGGCGGGGAGTTTGCCGGAGTTGTCTTTTGACGAGGGACGGTTTGATCTGGCACTCTGTTCGCACCTGCTTTTTCTTTATGAAAAGCATCTCGATCTGGCATTTCATGAAGCTGCGGTTCTGGAGATACTGCGGGTTGCTGACGAGGTGCGTATTTTCCCATTGGTGACGCTGGAAAACAGACCGTCCCCGCATCTGGAACCACTCATGAAGTTTTTGACTGAGAGGGGTTATACGTGTGAAGTTTGTAAAACCGACTACGAATTTCAAAAAGGCGGGGATACGATGTTGCGAATTTGCTGAGATAATATCTGAAACGGTGCGTTTCGGAACCCCTTTTGCTTACTGATTAATTATAATTTTCTATTTTAGACACAACTTAGACACTTTTTTACGCTAGTCTATAACATTTATCATCGCACCAACGAATATTCTGAAGTTTTAATGCAGTGATAATCATAAAACAAGGAGTTTCTGTGGTCAAAAAGCTTTTGGTAATCTTTATTGCCACCATCCATATCTCTTTTTTCGCTTATGCGGACTCTTTGCCGCTGGAAGGTAAAAGATTTGGTGTGGAGTTTAATATTCCAAGAGTTTTGACCTATAGCGATGACTGGAAGAGTGTTTCTGGAACATTCTCCTGGTTTGATCATGAGAACAAAGTTGAGATCGCTGTGCCCTGGTTGATTTCTGCCGACAAAGAGACCGATTATCACAACGTAGAGATACATATGGATGTGGTCGATGTTGATATACACTACCGAAAGTTTCTGGGAGAGGAACTGGGTGGATTTTATATGAGCAGCTTTGGCAG
Organism: Campylobacterales bacterium; assembly: GCA_027080605.1. Classification (GTDB taxonomy): domain Bacteria; phylum Campylobacterota; class Campylobacteria; order Campylobacterales; family QNZT01; genus QNZT01. The sequence goes on along the minus strand of JALWRO010000034.1, from coordinate 24,321 downwards.
GGTGAGTTATCTTAACGGGTTGTTAGATAGAGAGGAACAGTATAAAAAAACGACAAAATTTGGTCTTGGTGTAGGGCTCGGTTACAGATTTTTTCCGAAAACGCAGCGTTATTACTGGGGTGTCGGGTTGATTGTCGGCAGGTATATTATTGGGGATAATGACATCTACAGAGAGGTCGGTTTTGGCATTGAAGATTCGCCGTATATCGTAGATATTGAGTTGCTAAAGTTTGGTTATGCGTTTTAAAAAAGGAGAAACTGTGTTGAAAAGAGGCAGCGCTATTTTTATAATAGCGATTATGATAAGCGGATGTGACTATAAATATAAGAATCCGTGTAAAAAAGTGAAGTATATCTCTGCCAAAGAGCTTCGGGCAAACTATCCCAAAGTTTCTGCACCCCGAGAGATAGAAAAAGCGGCGAAGATCTACAACTACAAAGATGGAGATATTTTACTCATCAATGAAAGGAACAAAGGAATTCATGTGATTGACAACAGGGTTCATGAAACGCCGGTCAATGTCAGTTTCATCGAAATTCCGGGCAACATCGATATGGCGGTCAAAGGAGGGTATCTCTATGTCGATAGTTTTACAGATTTGATTGTGCTTGATATTCGCGATGTTCATCATATCAAAACGGTCTATAGAAAAGAGGAGGTTTTCCCCTATGACCAGATGCAGGCGGTGAATGATTTGAGAAAAGACAACGGTGCGTGTTATGACTATGATTATGGCAAAAAAGATGCTTTTGTCATCGGGTTTGAGTAGGAGGAGTGTATGAGACAGATGTATGTAACAATGATTTTTATCGCTTTACTTGTGTCAGGGTGCGGTGAAGCAGGTTCCTCCGGTGCTTCGGCTTCCGACGCAGGGGCAACCGGAGTCGGCGGTTCGAGGACACGTTTTACGATTGTAGGCAACAAGCTCTATACGCTCAATGATCGCACCATCAATGCTTTTGATATTGAAGATCCGACTCTGCCTATGCCGGAAATTTCGCAGCCGGTACCGTTTGATGCAGAGACGCTGCATGCCTATAAAAACTATCTTTATGTGGGAGCTGAAACCGGTGTCTATATCTACGATCAATCGCTGGATCAGGTGGCGAAGTTTACACATCTTAGAAGTTGCGATCCCGTAGTGGTACAGGATGATTTGGCGTATGTAACGCTTAACAGCGGCAACGGATGTCATCTTGACAGCGGTGAAAACAGTCTGCAGGTGCTGGATGTCAAAGATCCGCTCAAACCCGTGCTGATCAAGACGAAAAATATGTTCTCCCCCTCGGGGCTCGGCATAGACGGAAAGAATCTTTTTGTCTGTGACGGAGCAGGAGGGCTTAAACTCTTTGATGTCAATGTTACGGAAAACAATGAAACCAACAAGACAGCTGTAGCACTGACATTTAACAGAGCAAGTTCAAGAGCGGATATCGACTGTTATGATGTGATAGCACACAAAGGATTACTGGTAGTGAGTAACAGGAAAGATGTCAGGGAGTTTGACTATACCCATCTGCCCATGGTTGATCTGGGCGTTATTCAATAAAACAAACAAAAAACAAGGAGAAAAACATGATAAAAAGTTTATCATTGGCAGCGATAGCTGTTTTGGTAATAACAGGATGTATGAGTGGCAGTAATGACAGAGATGGCGGGAAGATAAGTGCGCCAAATGTCAAAACGGTTCAGGATATCAGCACTTTGTCGAGTGCCGAGAAACTTGCGTATGCACTTGCACATCAGGATAGTGTTTTGGAAAGTGCGGCAGGAGAGAAAAAGCCCGGTAATCAAAGCAGAAGCACAAGAGATCTTTTCCCGTGCGAAAACAGTGACGGAACGATGGAGGTTTTTTTTGATGTGCCTCTTTCGGAATTGACCGGTGATGAAGAACCGAATAAAGTGGTTTTCAACAATTGCCGAATGGCGGGAGAGACGATTAACGGAGATATGGAATACCAAAGAAGTGATGACGGTACGGAAACAATCTCTACCATCAACGGTTTCAGTGTCACAGGCGGGGATGTACCGGGTTCTGTTTTACCGGGAGGGACGATGTCCATGAGAAAAGAGGGTGCATGGAATATCATGACTATCAATCTGGAGATGGAGATTAACGGTATCAAACACGGTGGAGAGAATCTTGTATACAGGGCTAAAGAACTGTCAGACGGTAGTACGATCGAATATCCTGTAAGCGGTAAAGAGAAGATCGGTGAGAGTGACTATTTTACGGTCGATCCGGCTTATGATGCAAGCGCTACACCGTTTTACACCGATGCCAGTGATAATCTGATACGCGGAACATTCAAATATCTGGACAAACAGGATCATGCAGTCGAGCTTGAAGTGACGGCGAAAAACGTCGTAACGGTGTTCTCCCCCTCGGGGCTCGGCATAGACGGAAAGAATCTTTTTGTCTGTGACGGAGCAG
>JALWRO010000034.1:10071-21876 GCA_027080605.1 Campylobacterales bacterium | reverse complement strand
GCGTAACGGTGCGTGTCGATGAAGACGGCAACGGCTCCTTTACAGAAGGGGAAGTGAGCGCGATAAAACTGAAGTAAATCTTTGAGACCTTCCACCGGCAGGGAGCCGATGGAGCGTTTTACAATGCCGGCAGAGGTGGGAACGGGTGCTGTGTTCCGTTTCCGGAGTTGCCGAAGATATTTAAAATTTTGTTTCTTGAAGAGGCGTTGATCATGATGTCGTCCATTATATCACCGTGCAGTTCGGCTCCCTCACTGATATCTGCTGTTTTACCTGCGTGGTAAATAAATCCATAGACCAGGTTTGTGTTGCTGATCGCGTCGATTTTACCGATAAAAAGATCGGTTCCGATGCCTTCATAATCTTCTATCACCAAAAAGGTGTGACCGTTGTGCGTCTGTGTGACGACGTTTTTGGGTCCCGATACCCCTACCGTATTTGTACCGTTGTGGCTTGTGACGGTGGCGATGTTCATCGCGGCGTTCAATACCACTTTGTCATAGTTGTTCTGATCCCGGTATTTGATCACAAATGTACTCAATGATGCAAGAGACGTGTTGTACGGCATCGGGTTAAATGTTGTATCGTGTACCGCATAATCGCCCAGTGGACCGTTTACGACCGCACCGCCGATGACATTTTGGCTTTTTTTGACCATATAAGCATTATTTTGCAGCACCATCGTAGATTTGTATAGCTTATCCTGCATACCGAAAGTGACACTATCTACAATCTGTCCGACAGTCGGTCCTTTGGGGAGGGCAGAACCTTGTATACCGTTTATATCCATTTCACTTACATAGAGTTTGAATTGCATAGCACCGATTTTAAACGTGGCGCTGCTGCCGTTGCATCCGACTTTTTGTGCCGGAAACGGAATTTCGTGTCTCGGTGCGGTATAATCGACGGTTGTACTATTGACATGGTTCATATCGATCACATATCCTTCGATCTTCTGCAAATAGCTCGGATCGTGCGTTGTGTGCGCGCCGTCGATTTGCCAGGACGATGCTCTGTATACCAGCGTCTCGATTTGAAGAGATTGCGTCTGTCCGCCCGGATCATTTTTGATGTACATGGTCTTATGCTCTTTCGCACCGCCTGTATCCCACTCTTCCAATGCGTAGATCTGAGCCTTGTCAAGTTCATCGCACACATCGGCGACAGGGGTAAAGATGTAAGCAGCCGTTGTCGAAGGGGTGAGGGCATTGGTTCCGTAGGTTTGCGTGTTGGTTGTGACCGGATTGGAAGTGGCTACCGTTTGACCCACCGCCCCCAGCGTCGAGAGTACATCCTGCAACGGCTGTGAAGAGGTGGAGTTTGCGGCTGCCGAGAGTGTAGAGCCTATCAGCTCCGCGGCAAACTGTGCATCGTTTTCCTGGGAGGTATTACCGTCGAGATAATCATCCATAATAAATTCACAGGGGACACCTGTCATCGCCGATACGACATTGCAGGCATCCTCGAGGCTCATACCGGGCACCGATTGCATTTGTGCATAGACCATCGTTGTGAGCGGACTGATAAAGACCGTGCCGCTAGCGGCTGACGGAGGATAGTAGTACCATACCGATTGCGTAAAAGTACGCGGCGCAGTGCTTCCGTCTGCAAACGGACCGTTATCTTTGGCACCGACAGGTATCTGCACCAGCAAAGCGTGTGTCGGGTCGTAGTTGGAGAGTGAAAACGCACCGTTTGCATCGGTAACGGCATGAACACTCTCATCGAGACAATCCTGGTTGTTGTTGGTATCGTGGCAGACATATGCCCCTTCGATATACCCGTCTCCTACATGACCTGTAGGGGTTTCGATATCTCCACCGTTTCCATTTCCATTCCCGGTATCATTGCCGGTTCCGCTATCGCTTCCGCCGCCGCAGTTGCTCAATGCCAGTACAAGCGCGCCGAAAAAAAGTATATTGCCTATCTGTTTCATGATCAATCCTTTCAAGTGTGATACCAAAATTATGACTGAAGAGTGTAATGAAGTGTAAAAATGAAAGATATTGTTTAGAGTTGCATAAAAAGAGTGTTAAGTTACTTTTTTGTTTGAGGTTTGTGGAACTATGTGTCCAAAAAAGGGTTTGTGTTTATTTCATGTACGCTGTTATTTGCATTTAAAGCGAAGTTATGGTTATATTGTTTTTTGTAAGAGTATGTTGAATTTGGCTTGTAATAGATAGGTTGTTACGTTTTTATACTTTTGTGATGATTTTCAAGAAGTCTTTTACCGTGAACAACAGCTGCAAATAAAATTTCTTCCTCATTTAGTTTGTAGATAAGTCTGTAGCTATAAACAAAAATTTCTCGAATAGTCTCATCATTGAACTCAGGGACTTTTCTCCCCAATTCCGGAAACTCTTGTAGTATTTCTGCTTTTTCAAAAAATTTTGAAACAACCGATTTTGCATAAAATGGAGAATCTTTTTCTATATAACTGGCGATAGACTCAATATCTTCAAGAGCTTCCTCTGACCATTTTAGTCTGAAAGCCATTTAGACATTCTCTTTTTTGCTTCTTGGTGCAAAGAGACTTCTCCGTTTTCGGCACGGTTTATACCCTTCTTGATTTTTTTTACAACATAAAGATGATATTGAATATCTTCATAAGTGCAGTCATCAGGAAGATTTTGAATTATTTTCTGAACTTCTTGTTTTACAGCAACCACGATTCTTCCTTTTTTGTTTGTATTATAGCATACTTTGATTTTTTAGTATAACGGCGGACTTGATGAATATTCGTTGGTGCGGTGATAAGTCTTTTAACTCTTAAAGATGTTTTATCAAAAGAAAGTTAGAAAACTCGACAGGGTAGTATATTCATCATCCAGGATGTTGTTATGTTTAATAAGAAAAATACAGCCAATAACAAGCATTTTGTGTGTTATTGAGGGGAGAGTCTGAAAGCGAGCGGTTTTCAAGCTGGCTGGCAATAGTATCATGAAGTGTGAAAGGCAACCGCAAGCCGATGTGTCAGCTTGCGGTCATGAAGTGTTACGGGAGTGTTTTGTATTTGATCCAGTTGCCTTGACAACGGTAGGCTGTTTCATAGACGTGGGTGACAGCTTGTTTGATGACAACACCGATATAACCCTGTGCACAGCCGACGGCGATGTCGTAGTTTTGCGGGAGTCTGTCGCCGAACTTTTGTTGCGGTGTCGTTTTGACTTCGACGAGATCACCGCCCGTTACGACGATGGGAATCGGTGTGACGGGTACCGGGAAACCGTCGGTACTGATCGATGCTTCTGCGTCGATGACCGCGATTGTCGCGTTTTGATCCGGATTACCGCCGGTAACGACATCTGGATAGGGGAGGGTGACAACTGGACCTATATCGACCGGATCGAGTATGATGATATTGATATGGTCTTCCGGCGTACATCTTCCCCAGTGTCCGGTAAAGGTAAGCGACCCTTTGAGTGCACCGCCGCTTTTACCCTTATGGTTATGAATATTGAATCTTAATTTGTAATTTTTTCCGACAAGATTGGGCCCGATCACGGTCGAACCGCTTGCAGCGGGGTATGCCTGCAAAAAGTTGTGCGATGATGCCGTGGTCTGTGCCGCAACCGTTGTGAGAACATGGTCGGTGATATTATCAAGCTGAATCGAGCCGACATTGTCGGTACGCATGCCCTGTACGTCAAGTTTGCCGGGTGTGCCGCAGGCGCAGAATTCACGGCTTTCCAGAGTATAGTAAGCATATGGTGTATTCGGCATCTGAAACCAGGTGTAGGTGTTGTCCCAGGTAGAGGGAATTGGATTGTTTACGACCGGTTGCGCGGTGCCGTTGTTGAGGTACCAGTTTTGCAGATCGTCCAGTGAAATGCTCTCTTTTTGTGTACATGCTGCCGGGGGATCGAACGGTTTGAAGGTGACCGATTCACAAGAGTTGTCGTTGGTGTTGTCATTGTTGAAAAAAGTGTTTTGGCTCTTTGCATCGATGGTGGCGCAGTTTCTGAGGGTGTGCTCTTTGGTGTACATCGTCAGCGAAAGAGGCTGGATGTTGCTGATATCGCCGTTTGTCGCGGTGATGGAGCAAGTGAGTGTCGCGGCTCCGGTAATCGGCAGAGTTTGGTTGCAGACCCACGGCAGCGGTGCATTCAGCGAGGAAAGGGTTGCGCCTTGCGGTATCTGTTCATTGATGACCAGTGTCTGTCCGGCAGGTAGTGTTCCGGTCACACCGATAGAAAAGATGGCATAGTTGACACCGCCTTCCTGATAGGTTTTCTCCGCTTTTTTGACGATTGCAAGATCTCCCTCTTTTTTATCCACCACACACATCGAGACACGTACACTATCGACTTCGGTTTGATCCTTGACGATGACATCCAGATAGTGTGTGCTGTTGACCAGAGAGGTTAGTATACCGCCGCCTGATACACCTGTATTGCCGTTGATTTGGTGGGCGGTACCGCCGTTAATCGTCGCCGCGACACCGGGGTCGTTTGGATCGTGTACGACGCCGTTTTGTGTCGTGACATCTCCCAGCCACATCTGATCGTTCTGATAACCGTTGATGGAAGGTCTCGTGTTGACGGTGACGACCATTTGTGTGATGGTTTGTGTCGGCAAAGTAATTCTGTCCGCAAAAGTTCCCACCTTTTCGATCGGTTGATCGTATTTGACCAATGTATTTCCCAAGCCTGCCGGAGGATTGGTCGGATCGACCGGAGCAACAAAATCGTCTCCGTTGCCGCCCCAGACGGTGACAAGCTGCTCCCCTTTGTCGGCATTACACTCCAGTTTGACCGGTACTTCGGGAATCGGAATGCCCTGGGGTTCGGGTACACACGCCGCTACGGCGATATAGTCGATATCCAGCCAGCCGGCAGCCATCACATCGAGGTGATCGGTGCCGCTTTGAATATGACTCAGGGCGCTGCTTTGTCCATTTTGGAAGCTCATATTGCCAAGATCATGATAGTAGGTGTGACTGCCCGGAATCTGGCTCCATCCGTCATTTTGCGGATGGTTCACATGCATCGTCGCGCCGTCGGGAATCGTGATGTCACCGAAGATAATCTGTGTTTGCCCAGGTGTCTTTTCCAGCCTCTTTACGCCGATCGCTATGCGCCCTTTGGTCATGTTTGTCGGCAATCCGGAGAGGGTTTCTGCGAAGTAGAGCGGATTGAACTGGTTTGGATTTGCCGTAGAGGGCATGGAGGTATTGTTGTCGTAGTTGCTATGAACCGGCCAGGAGAGATAGGTCGCACCAAGCGTTCCCTGTGGATTGACCGGTTCGCTGTTCGTTGGGTCAAAATCGTCGGGAACACCGTACATGAAGATCTCTTTGGTTTCGGTATTTTCGCATGTAAAGGGTTCGAAAGCCTGTTCATACGCCAGCGGTACGCCCAGAGTTTTGTGTATCTTCATACCAAGACGCGTCGCACGTTTTTTATCCAGCAATCCCCAGTTTTCCAGACACCCGCCCATATAGTCGGGACAACCGTTTTGGGGTGTCGTACTCACGCCGACGGTTCGACCGTGTGCGTCTTTGACCGGATGCAATCCCGAAAGATCGGGCGCTTTCCCTTTGACGGCGAGATTGACCAGACTCTCCGCCATCGCTTTGATATCGGCGAAATAAGCTGTTTTGAGAGAAAGCTGCTGCTCGCCCAGCTGTTCAAGGTTACGGTTGAGCAGCCACAAAAGGGCGTCGTTCTGGGCATTTGTTCCGGTGAGGCGGAAGCTCTTTTTCAGTAAAGCTTTCGCGTCGGCATAATTTTTCGGTGCGATCAGCCGGCACGGACCGCACCAGTCGCTCCCGACATCCTGTGCATAAAGGAAAAGACCGTATGCCAGCATATTGAGGGGTGTGATGGCATTTTCCTCTTTGGGAACGACGCCGAATCGTTTACCGTCATAATAGGTATATTCACCGACACCAATCTTCGCGGGAGGTGAAAATACGGCGACATTGTGGTTTTGCAGATCCAGCGCCTGTGCCGGACTACACACCTCTTTGTTCGCATCCTTTTGTGTGCAGACAGCGATATCGAAATCGCGCAGCAAAATACCCGGTACATCGGGTTTGGTTACGGAGGACTTTTTCTCCTCATCACCGCCACCGCAACCGCCGAGCATCAGCATCGTCGCCGCCAGTAACGAGAGTGTTATAGTATGTTTCATGATCTATCCTTTCAAGTGTGATACCGAAAGTATGACCCAAAAGTGTAATGAAGTGTAAAAACAGAAGGCTTATTTCAGCATATACCCCACACCGTACACGCTGCTGATGTCGCAGGCGGGGAGTTTTTTACGCAGTTTGCTAACGAGGTTTTTGACCGAATCGACGGAGATCTCTTTGTCGAGGGCATCTTCCCAGACGGTGACCATGATGTCAGGGTAGTGGACGGTTTTGCCTCTCTTTTCGAGAAAAAGTTCGAGCAGTTTTTGTTCTTTTGCGGTCAGGGTAACGGGTGTCTCATGATGTGTCAGCGTGCGGGTTTCTGTATCCCAGAAGCAGTCGTCGCCTATTTTTCGATAGCGACTCTGTTTGCGGGAGAGTTCGTGTGCCAGAAGGGTGAGGGCTTCTTTGAAATATTTCGGTTCCCCCGGCTTGATGAGGTATTTGGTCAATTTGAGTTCGGTGGCGGCGAGGAGTTTGGTTTTTTCGGTATGTGCGGTGAGCATCAAGATGCTGATATCCGGGTTTTCGGCGCGGATTTTGGCGGCGAGGGTGAGTCCGTCGACGGAGGGTATGTTGATATCCAGCAGCAGTGCGTCGGGCTGGTGTTTGCGGTAGCAGCGCAGCGCTTCGGCGCCGTCGGCGGCGAGATAGACCTCTTTGAAGTAGTGTCTGAGATATTCGCTGATGTTCGCCTGGATGTCCGGTTCGTCTTCGGCGTAGAGAATGGTGTGATGTTTCAGTATCTGCAGCATGGAGGCTCCTTCCTGCCGAAATGATAACGCACAACCGTAACGGATCGTAAAAGTTTCATGAAGTCTCTTCCCTGTGCGGGATGGTCAGGGTAAACTGTGCGCCGTCCGGCGTATTGGCGACGCTAAGCGTACCGCCGAAGTTGTGCTCGGTGATGATTTTGGCGATATAAAGCCCAAGTCCCGTGCCGCCGGTCTGCTGTTTGGTTGTGAAGTAGGGGTCGAAGATTTTATGCATGATCTCTTTGCTGATGCCGCCTGCGTTGTCGGAGATGTCGAGGATAATGCGACCTTTTTCCCGGCGGGTGCGAATGTCGATCTGTTTGGGGTGGACTTTTCGGCTGTGCAGGATATCGACGGCGTTGGAGAGGAGGATAATCAGCACCTGGATCATCTCGCCTTTGTAGCCGTAAAGGAGAATCGGTGTTTCGGGAATGTGAAGGGTGACGGCGACGGTTTTGAGGTTGTTTTTCAGCAACGTCAGCACTTCCTGAACGGTTTCTTGAAGCAAAAAGCTGCTCTTCTCCTGTTTGGGTTTGAAAAGGTTGCGAAAATCCTCGATCGTCTGGGACATATGGGTTGTGATCGAGGCGATTTCGTCGATGCGTCCGTGCAGATAGTGTTCGTCGAGCGGTTTGGTTTCGATGGAGTGGTCGATGTTGAGGAGTATGGCGTTGATGTTCATCAGCGGCTGGCGCCACTGGTGGGCGATGGCGGCCATCATCTGACCCATACTCGCCATGCGGCACTGCATCAGCAGCATCTGCTCCTGCTCGGTCTGCTTGGCGACCTCTTCGGCGACACGCTCCTGCAGATGGCTGTTGAGTTTTTTGTAGCGGAGGGTCTGTTTCTCGACCTCTCGCTGAAGTTCGGCGTTGTAGCGTAAAATCCGCTTCTTTTCACTCTCTTTGACAAATTCGTAGATATACATGATGAAAGTGGTCGTCAAAAAGGCGCCCGTGAGGGTGATAAATTCGGCGACGGTATAGGGATAGCCGCTCAGGATCAGGTAGAGGATAAAGAGCATGACGATAATGAACATCACGACACCGCCCCGTTTGTTCATGAAGAAGAAGATCAAAATCGGCGCGGTGACGATCCAGAGGATGTTCAGATGGTTTTGCGGCACGTAGAAAAAGACGATTGCGGTGTAGAGAAAGAAGAGCAGAAAAAAGGCGATAGACCAGGGACGGTATAAGGTTTTGTCCTTTCGAAGCCGCATAAAACCGTAGAGCAGGAACGTCCCCAGCAGGAGCTGGCTCGCCGCAACGATATAGTTGCCTTCATGAAAACGGACATAGGCAAAAGGGAGCACCGCCAGCCCGAAAAAGAACGAAAGCAGCAACATCGCCGTAATCTGATGACACAACAGCCACTCATCCGGACTGAAAGCGGCTTTGGGTGTGAAAAAACGGACGATGGGGGTGAAGTTCATTTTTATAACTTTTTTTAATAGTATAGCATATTGGTAATGCTCTGTAAAAGTAGTATGTTTGGCATAGATAAAAAAATTCTTTGCTGTAACAAATAGTAAGATTTTGTATATTGCAACCTTAACCGTCTTTTCTATATTTCTGACGCACTTTAAATATAAAACCAAATATGTTAGAATCAAACCATTATAGCATGAAAGGCGTGTATGGCAGATCTTGAAGCACTGAAAGAGGAATATATCGATCATATGATGAATCCCCGAAACTACGGTAAAATCGACCATCCGGATGCGACGGGGATCGGTAAAAATCCGTTTAACAACGAGATGGTGGAGATCTATCTTCGGCTCAACGGTGACGTGATCGAGGAGATCAAGTTTATGGCGATCGGGTGTATGAGTACGATCGTCACAGGTTCGATTTTTACTGATATGCTTGTCGGTGAGACGATTCAGGAGGGTGAGAGTGTGGCGGAGGAGTTTATTGCCAATCTGGTCAATGCTCCTGAAGAGCAGCGTGCCTGCGGAGAGATGGTGGCAAAAGCGTTTCTCGCGGCGCTGGTGAACCTGGATCACAGAAGAGGGGGCAAAGAGGAAGATGCCTATACATTAATTATTAGCGGAGACTGTGTAACCGATGAACAAGAGTAAACTATTTCAACAAAAACATGAACTGTGGCTGGCTGTCCTGTTTGGATCTTTTTCGATTGCCGATGAAGAGATCGCGGATATCATCTATGACTTTGCGATGATTGAATATCGCCATGTAAACTGGCTGGGCGGTGCGCTGGCGCAGAAGGGGGAAGCGTTTGATTATGAAAAAGGGGAGATAGACTATAAAGCGGAAGATACCCACACACTCTTTCGTAAATTGATTGCGCAGATTGAAGCGATCAAAAACAGTTATCCCGATCATGAAGATGCGATGTTTGCACGTTTTATCACGGATGAGACCTATTTTGTACAAAAGCTTGAACATTTGATAGCAACGACCGAGAATATGCCGAGCACTGCTTATGACAAAAACAGAAAGCTGAAGTTTTATGAACTGGATCAGACACAGACGGACGCGCTGACACTCTTTTTGTTTGAAGAGAGTTACAAAGAGTATGAGTTGATTCTGGTCTATACCTACTCCAACTTCTTTACCGATTCCAAGCTGTTGTCCAATATTTTCATCGATCTTATTTATGAGTCCCATTACCATTTGAAAAGTTTTGCGCGTATGATGTCCAATATGGGGATTTTGAGTATGCCGCGCACGATTATGGAACGGGTGTATAAATTTGACGATCTGGAACAGTTTCTGATTGACGGGATCAAAGAGGAAGAGGGTGCAAAAGAGGAGTGTGTCAAGCTGGCAAATATGGTCAATCATGAAGCGTTGAGCAACTTTTTCTTCTTTATTAACAATCAGGAGAACTATCATATTGCGTTGATGCGCAAAGCACTGGAGCATCTGAAGGAGCAGCAGTGAGTCTTTTCAAAGCTGTCTGGACCAATAGCATCTCCCGTGCTTTTGGCAAGTTCGCTTCGACGGAGTTCCCTCCCGTGATACAGATGGTGATTAATTATGCCTATGTAAAGATGATGGGCGTCGATCTCTCCGCGTTTGAGGATATAGATCACTACAAAAGTCTCAATGCCCTCTTTACACGTAAGCTTATCTACAAACGTGATCTGACCAGCGATCCCAATGCCTTTATCTCCCCGGCAGATTCTATGGTCACGGCGGAAGGTGAAGTCAAAGATGCCAAAGCGTTACAGATTAAAGGGTTTGACTATAGTGTCAAAGAACTTTTGACGGAGCATTTTGAACCGGATGTCATCGCCCCGATAGAGCATGGGAAATATATCAACTTTTATCTCTCCCCCAAAGATTACCACCGCTATCACGTGCCGATTGACATGAAAGTGTTGCGTGCGGTACATGTACCGGGACTGTTGTATCCGGTAAATTTGAAATATTTGCATAAAGTACCCTCTCTGTTTGTCAAAAATGAACGGGTGATTCTTGAGTGTGTTGATAATGCAAATCAACTCTTTTTCATTGTTCTGATCGGTGCGCTCAATGTCGGGAAAATGACACTCAGTTTCGATGATCGTATCCAGACAAATGTGGAGGGGGCTGAGGTGAAAGTCTACGACTACGAAAACGTGACCCTCAAACGCGGAGATGAACTGGGAATGTTCATGATGGGATCGACGATTGTCCTGCTTTTTGAAGAGGGGTTTGTAGAACTGGTGGAAAATCTTGAAGGACGCAAAGTACGTTTCGGGGATGTAGTAGCGTACAGAAGGAACGGATAATATGGGTAACTTTATACGATTGACAACCATATCGGTGTTTCTGTCAGTGCTTTTTTTGACAGGGTGCGGTGGTCAGACCGGAGATGAGAGCGGGTATGAACCGGTCGCCTCCTATGAGGAGAACCAGACAGTTGTTCCCTATACCATACCACGGTTTCGATCTGTTTTGGATAAGTGTAAACTGCAATACTCTGAGGGTACGGTAATTTTTTATAAAAAGTTGAAAACGTTCAAAGCTTCTTACTTTTATGCCAAAGATGATGCACTTTTTTTTGTAGTGGATAAATTGAAAAGTATGGACAAATTGCGATGTGAGTTGCGTCCTCAGGATGAGTGGCAAACAAGCGACACCACTGTTCATCACTGGCACGGCAGGTTACGCTGCTATATGCCGGAGCAAGGTGTTAATTCCTATAATTGGATGCAGATCCACGGGACAATGCAGACGTTTAACTACCCTTTGGTAAGACTGCTGTGGGTGCGCAAACGTCAGGGTATATCCGACCATCTCTGGGCAATCGTGATTGTCAGCGACGCGTATGTGGAACCTAAAAAATATGAATGGGTGGATCTTGGTGCAAGATCCGGTGACTATTTTGATGCGGATGTCAATGTCTCCTCTGATATCCTGAATATCTCAGTAAACGGGAAACTTGTCAAAAGTTTCGATGTCTCCAACTGGCGGGGTGTGGATAATTACTTTAAAGCGGGTGTGTATATCAACCGTCCTGAAGATTACGGCAAAGCGACGGTCTCTTTTAAAGCACTGCAGTTTTAGGCGCGGCACTCTCTCAGACTGCCGCCGACGCCTCTTCCAACACTTCCGGAAGGGGTTCTCCCAGAAAATACCCCTGTGAATAGTCTGCGCCGAGTGACTGAACGATTTGGGATACTTCCGCATTGTGGACAAACTCCGCGACAGTTTTACTACCAAGTTTTTTGGAAAAGGCGATAATCGCTTCGGTGATAATGAGTGCCTCTCTGTCCGTAGCGATGTTTTTGATCAGGCTGCCGTCTATTTTGATAAAGTCGGCATTGAGTTTAATAATATGGTCGAAATTGGCGTAACCGCTGCCAAAGTCGTCGATGGCGATTTTTGCTCCCAGATTTTTGGCTTCCTGTATGAATGCGTTGATCTTTCCGTAATCGGTAATTTCCTGATCTTCAGTAATTTCAAG
>JALWRO010000034.1:4019-10061 GCA_027080605.1 Campylobacterales bacterium | reverse complement strand
TTCCAGATGAGGATGTTTTGCAGAAGCGGCAAATGCCTGGTCAAATACAATTTTGGTAATCTGCGTATAGAGTCTGGCTTTTTTGGCAATGTCGAGAAAGAAGAAAGGTGAGACAACTTTGCCGTCTTCATCAATGAGACGTACCAGGGTTTCATACTTGGTAACGGCACCTGTCCGGGTTTCGACGATAGGCTGGAAAAAAGCTTTGATCCGCTGCTGCTGAATCGCTTGTTTGATTTTGTTGATCCAGGCGATATTTTTTTCGTAATCGATACTTTTATTGAGGTTCGCATGGTATCGGAGGAGTTTTTTATTCTCCTTCCTGGCGACTTTTCTGGCAAGCTGGGCGTAGCTTAAAAGTGTTTCCGCATTGTCACTCTCCTGATAAGTGGCGATGCCGCCGCTGAGGCTGATGGTGACGCATTTGTCGTCCGGGCACTCTGCAGTCTCTTTTTCAATGTATGTTATGAGTTCGTAAAGCAGACGTTCCGGATTTTCAGCGTGTTCCTCTTCCCGGAGAAGTACCAGAAAAGCGTCGGAAGAGAGTTTATAGAGTTTGTTTTTGCGTGAGCGTGTTTTGACGCGTAAAAGGCGGCTGGTATAGCGAAGCACTTTATCTCCGATGGTGGTTCCGTAGAAGTCGTTCAGACTCGCAAAATCATCGATATTCAGATAAAGCAGTACCGGTCGGTTTACTTTTTGAAGGTCTTGCATGAGCCGGAGTTTGTTTGGCAGTCCGGTGAGTCTGTCGATGCGCTGTTTTTTCATTTCTGTCTGAATCTTTTTTTTACTCTTTTGCAGTTCTGTAATGTTGTGGCGTATGCCGATATATTCAACGATAGCGCCGTTGGCATCGAAAATAGGCATGATCGTTGCGTCGACAACGTAGTAGCCGCCCGATTTTGTCCTGTTCTTGATAATACCGTGCCATACCTTGCCCGCTTTGATTGTCTGCCACATCTCTTTGAAAGTGGTTTTGGGGACATTGGGGTGGCGTACGATATTGTGTGATTTCCCCAGCAGTTCTTCTTTGGCGTAACCGGAGGTTTCACAAAACTTTTGGTTGACATAGGTGATGATCCCTTTGCGGTCAGTTTTGGAAACGATACTCGCTTCGTCTATTGCCGCTTTGTAACTGTTGAGAAAAGAGATTTGCTCGTCGAGTGTGTGGCTCATTTTGTTAAATGCCTCAAGCGCTTCGGATACTTCGTCCTCAGTATCACTTTGGATACTGATTTTGCGGTTTCCGTTTGCCGCTGCTGCCGAGGCATCGTGCAGTTTTCGGATACTGCGTGTGACAGAGTAGTAAAATGCGGTGGAGAGATAAAGTACAACTGCCAGAAGTATCAGAAATCCAAATCCGGCGGCAACACTTTCCAGCCGCAGTTTCCCTTCAAGTGTCTGCAGAATTTCGTCATATTTAGTGATGATCATATTGTAAAGATGATCCTGACTTTCGATGGTTTCCGATGCGAGTTTGAAAAAGTGCTGACTGTCAAATCCCGGTGCTTCTTCCGAGAGGAGAAGATGGTGTACGATATAGAGCAGGTTGGTCAATCTGTACTGCATCATTTGCAATGCATCGACAATATCCGGATAGTGGTGAAGGTAGGTTTGGATCTCTTTGCTCATAGGATTGTCTATCATAGCGAGAATATTTGAGTAGAGGGCAAAAAGTTCACTTTTGTCACTGTCGGTCATGTGGTGCTGTGTCAAAATACCGGTGGTCAATCCCCTTAGTTTTCCGGTTCTTTCCTGAAGTATCAACAGTTTGTCTGTCAAAATTTTTGCCAGATTCTTGATAGGGAGATTGTCACTGACACCGAGGGTATTTTTATCGGAGAGTTGTTGCAAGAGGGTGATGAGTCCTCTGATAATTTTGGTATGTTGTCGGAAAATTTCAGAGGGATAACGCTCGTTAAGAATATTTTTTAAAAAGAGAGTCTGCAAATTTTTTTCCAGTGTCGCTACTTCGGGTAGTATTTGCAGCGTGCGGTGAAATTGTTGTGAGATTCGCCTTTCACTCTCCCTGATATGTTTCTCCAGTGAGAGGTTGCCGTGTATATAACTGTTGGTAAGACCTCTGTGCAGCTGGATTTCAGTAATGAGATCATGAATCTGTTTGATATGAGAGAGGGAGTGTTCCTGGTTTTGATAGATGCGGCTTTTTTCCCCAATGGTGTGTACATAGGAGAGGACGGGTAAAATGAGCAATGTCAGTAAAATAGACAAAATAGCCAGTATCTTATATTTGAATGTTAATTTGTTAATGATTTGAATTGCAGGGTGAAGTAGTTTTGCAAAAAACACGGTGCTAATACCTTTTTTGTTTATATTTGGTTAGTATGGTGATATATCGGATTTCATGAAAATTTTTTGATGAAAACAGGGTGTAATGTGAAAAAAAACAGAAAAAGTGAGGTTAGATTGTGAAAGTGGGTAGTCGGGGAAGTATCATCTTCCCCGGGAAAACTATTTTTTCGCTTTTGCTTTGACTTTTTTGAGTGATTTTTTGGCTTTTGATTTTGCTTTTTTCTCCGCTCTTTTGGTCAAATCTCCGGCTTTTTTCTTGCTTTTTTTGAGTACTTTTCCTTTTTGCTCTTTAACTTTTTTCAGGGTCTTAGCCTTTTTTTCTTTTACTTTTTTGGTGCGTTCTTTGGTTTTACGTGTGGCTGATTTGACAGATTTTTTGGTTCTGGAGACTTTTTTATCTGCATTTTTGATGCCTCTTTTGGCATTATTGGCGATTTCATCACCGATACCGGGAATGTTTTTCAAATCATCTGCAGACTTGATTTTATGGGTTCTTCGGTATTTCATGATAGCGGTAGCCCTTTTTTCACCGATACCTTTGATACTCATCAACTCCTCTTTGGATGCTGTCTGAAAGTTCATCGCGAAAAGCGAAACTGCCGTAAAAACGAAAAGTAAAAATACTTTTTTGATCATGTAAACTCCTTAAATATAAATTATTCGAAAAAATTATATCTAAAGTAATGTGAAATTATTGTGAAAAAGAGGGCAGGAGGAGGAAGAAAAAACATAAAGGGCAGAAGCCCTTTATGTGCGTTTTAGCAAGAGTATGTAGAAATATACTCGTATGGTGTCGGTCTTCCTTCAACAGGAATGACGTGTCTTTCAAACTGATAGTCGATAAATGTGCTGATGAACTCTTCATCCATCACCGGTGCAAGGAACTCATGGTCATGCTCGAGACCTTCGAGTGCATCTCTGAGTGTATTTGGCAGCTCAGGGATTTTTCGCTCTTTGAGATCTTCACGTGTCAGTTCGAAGAGATCTTCGTTAACCGGTCCGACCAGCTCATAACCACCGTTTTTGATACCGTCGATACCCGCCATCATCAGTACGGTAAATGCAAGATATGGGCAAGAAGAGCTGTCCGGGAATCTTGTTTCGATTCTGGTCGCTTTTTCACCTGCACCGTAAGGGATACGACATGCTGCAGATCTGTTTTGGCTGGAGTATGTCAAAATTCTCGGTGCTTCGAAACCTGGCAGCAATCTTTTGTAAGAGTTGGTGGAAGGGTTGGTAAACGCCGCTACCGCTTCTTTGTGTTTGAAGATACCGCTCAGATAGTTGAGTGCAGTCTGAGAGAGGTTTGCATATGCGCCTTCTTCGTAGAAAAGGTTTGTGCCGCCTTTCCAGAGTGACTGGTGTACGTGCATACCGTTACCGTTGTCGTTGTAGATCGGTTTTGGCATGAAAGTCGCTGTTTTACCGTTGAGGTGTGCTACCATTTTGACGACATATTTGTATTTTTGTACGTTGTCCGCCGCTGTAATGATATCACCGAATACAACACCGATCTCGCCCTGTGCCTGTGCCACTTCGTGGTGTCCGAGAACGACTTCGAGACCGACCTCTTCAAGTACCTGCATCATCTCTGCTCTGAGATCAACCATGGAATCTGTAGGCATTACAGGGAAGTAACCACCTTTGATTCTCGGTCTGTGACCCATGTTTCCGAACTCACCGTAATCTTTGGTGTCTGCCCAGTGTCCTTCGTCAGACTCAACTTTAAATGCCTGCTCGTTATCCTGATCTACGATTTTGACATCGTCAAAGACGAAAAATTCATTTTCAGGTCCAAAATATGCAGCATCACCGATGCCTTGCTCTTCGAGGTATTTGAGCGCTTTTTTCGCAATACTTCTCGGGCATTTTGCATAGAGTTCATTTTTATAGATATCATAAACGTCACAGATGACACAGATGGTAGGATCTGCGGTGAACGGATCCATAAATGCTGTAGGAACGTCCGGTTTCAGAAGCATGTCAGATTCGTTGATCGGCTGCCAGTTTTCGATAGAAGAACCGTCGAACGGAATACCGCCGTTTAACATATCTTCGCTTACGGCACTCATTCTGTATGAAATATGATGCCATGCACCTTTGATATCTGTAAATCTGAAGTCTACAAACTCAACTTCGTTCTCTTCACAAAACTTGTAAAACTCTTCTACACTGTTAACGAATTTTCCCATTTTTTCTCCTGTATTTTTAAAAAGTGGCAATATTATAACGAATCTTTATAAAAACTTAGATAAAAATATTGCTTAAAAATTAAGCAATTCTCTCTCCCTGCCTTTAAAAACGGCACATTTGTCAAATCCGTGGGCTTTTGCGAGGGTAACAACCTGCTCTGCATAGAGGCTAACTTGCTCCGGTTTATGGGCATCGCTTCCAAAAGTGACGGGAATATCGAGTTGTCGTATTTCATGAAGAAGCAGGGGAGAAGGGTAGGGTTCCGCTACCGGCTTTCTATAGCCTGACATATTGATTTCAACAACCATGTTCGCCTTTTTAATGGCTTGAAGTGCGTTTTTAGCGATTAATCGGAGATCTTTTTGGGGTAAAAAGTTAAAAACTTTGATCAAATCCAGATGCCCGACAATATCGAAATAGCCGCTTTTTGCCATTGCTTCGACAGCATCGAAATACTCCTGCCATATGGTATCGATATCTCTGTTCTGATATTCGCCGATAAACTCCGGATTGTCAAATCCCCATTCGTTGATGAAGTGTACCGATCCTATAAGATAGTCCACGTCTGCTTTCAGAACACGCTCGTCCATATGCCCGGGCAGATAGTCCACTTCCAGACCAGTTAAAACGGTGATGTCATTTTTATACCGCTCTTTAAGGGTAAGCAGGTTTTGCTTGTACTGTGCCATCTGGTCAAACCGCATGCGGTATTTTTGGTCAAAATCCATCGGGGCGTGTTCGCTGAAGCCGAAATATTCCGTACCGGAAGTGATCGCCTTTTCAATATACTGGTACATCTCCCCTTCGGCATGGTTACATAAAGTAGTGTGGTTATGTAAATCTACTCTCAAATCTTTTCCTTTATTTAAGCAAATTTTGAAAATGTCGATCTAAACAGCAAGTATAACACAGGATTGTTAGAGATGAAAAACAGGGAAGAGATTATATGGGATCTGGTGTCGATTGAAAACGATGTTGCCAGGCTGTCTGTTATACTCGAAGAGCAGCCGTTACAAAGAGCAGAGACAATCGGTGCACTGCTTCATGAAATCGAGTCGACGGCGGCAGGTTGCCGTAAACGTCTGGTTGCAACGGAGTTTCGAAAATATGAAACAAGCGCGGCAGATACACGTGCCGTAGTGACGCACAAAGAGGTTCGTGAACTTCTGGAAGCATTTGCATAGTATAAAGGAGAGAGAATGACACAAGAAGAGTTAGATGCATTGATGGCAGGTGATTTGGATGATGAACTTGAAGTGCTCGATGAAGCAGAGGGTAGTACTGCAGAATCTGAAGAAGATGGTAAAGAAAAAGAGGGAATAGTTGTTATCGACGAAAACAATTTCAAGATTGATACTTCCAACAAATGGCCGCCCCCGCCGCCGACAGAGGATCACAAAGTAGTCAATCAACTGGATGACGTGACCAAAGACTCCGAGAAAAAAGCCACGGAGATTATGGAGAAACTCGAAGAGAACAACAACCATATTATGGATATCGAAGCGGATGGGCACGATATTGTCGCGGTGCTGGACA
>JALWRO010000034.1:0-4009 GCA_027080605.1 Campylobacterales bacterium | reverse complement strand
TATCGATACATTTGAAAAACTGAGCAATAAGTTTCCGAAGATTGCTGTTTTTTCAGACTCTCTTGAAGAGAATAAAAAGATTCTGGAACGTACAAAATCGCTGATAGAAAAGTCACAAATGGGTGAGAATGATATCATGATGATTATGGATATCATGCAGTATCAGGATATTCACAGACAAAAAATCGAACGCGTCATCAACGTCATGAGAGCACTCTCCAAATATATGAACTCACTTTTCGAGTCGAATGTTGACGATGCCTCCCGT
Organism: Campylobacterales bacterium; assembly: GCA_027080605.1. Classification (GTDB taxonomy): domain Bacteria; phylum Campylobacterota; class Campylobacteria; order Campylobacterales; family QNZT01; genus QNZT01. The sequence continues at coordinate 3,741 of JALWRO010000034.1, read as the reverse complement.
GTAAGTTCTGCGGTACATATCGAAGGTGACAGCGATACTGCCAATATCGTTTCAGAAGATGAGATCGAAGCGTTGCTGGCGAGTTTTGGGCAAAATTAAAGCAAAAAGTAAGGATAGTATAAACATATCCTGTTATAGTGGCAAAAATATATCTATAACAGGACAAACACTTTGAAAAAAGCAGAACTTCTCTCTCCCGCAGGAAACTTCGAAAAGCTGAAAATTGCACTGGCATACGGGGCAGATGCCGTGTATGGCGGTGTGAGTCACTTTTCACTGCGTATTCGTTCCGGTAAAGAGTTTACCTACGATACCTTTCATGAAGCGATCGACTACACCCACGCACAGGGTAAAAAAATCTACGTTACCGTCAACGGCTTTCCTTTTAACAACCAGCTGAAAATGCTGGGTGAGCATATCAAAAAAGTGGCGGCGATGCAGCCGGATGCGTTGATTGTCTCGACACCGGGTGTGATCAAGATGGCAAAAGATATTGCACCCGAGATTCCACTGCACCTCTCCACTCAGGCAAATGTACTCAACTATCTCGATGCCGAAGTCTTTTATGAGATGGGTGTGGAGCGGATTATCGCCGCGCGTGAAGTGAGTCTGAAAGATCTGAAGCAGATTAAAGAGCATTTGCCGGATCTGGAGATCGAGATTTTTGTACACGGGTCGATGTGTTTCGCCTACAGCGGACGCTGTTTGATCAGCTCCCTGCAGAGCGGGCGTGTACCCAACCGCGGAAGCTGCGCCAACGACTGCCGGTTCGACTATACACTCTATGCGGAAAACCCGGACAACGGCGTGCTCATGAAGATAGAGCAGGATGAAGCCGGCACACATATTATGAACGCCAAAGATATGAATATGGCAACCCATGTCGATGAGATACTCCAAAGCGGTGTAATTGACTCTCTGAAGATAGAGGGACGCACCAAAAGTCCCTACTATGCAGCGGTGACCGCCAGAGCGTATCGTCAGGCGATCGATGACTTTTATGCAGGACAGTTTGAATCCAAAAAATATGAAGAGGAGCTTTTGACGACCAAACACAGGGGCTTCAGCGATGCCTATCTCTTTCAACGCCCTCATGAGAGAGACGATACCCAAAATCTGGAAACTGCAATGAGTGAAGGCACCTATGAAGTCAGCGGTCTGGTACAGGAAGACGGGGAACACTTCATGTGCAAATACAAAACCTATCCCAATATGCCCATAGAGCTGATATTTCCTCCTCATGAAGAGATCGTTCCTGTAGATAACGATCTTGGAAAGATCTATGAAAAAGAGGGGACGTGGTGGATCGAGTTCAGAAAGATTGTTACCAATACCGATAAAGAACTAGAGAGTGTGCACAGTGGATACACGCTGCCGATAAAATTACCGGGGAAATTGCCTGCTTTTGCGATTATGCGACAGAAAATTGACCATAGTTAAAAAATAATACCCGAATGCCGATATTAGATGTATGAACGGCAAAGATAACAAGGGGAGTATCCCTGAAAAAATTTTGATTGTTGAAGACTCGAAAACCCTGGCAAAATATCTGGTGCGAAAGATTCAGGCATCGATTGAAAATGTGCAGGTAGATGTCGTACGCACCTATGCCGACCTGAAAATGCTTCTGGAAAAAGAGAACGACTATATACTGGCGCTTCTGGATATCTATTTGCCGGATATGCATACTGAAGAGCTGGTGGACTATGTGCTCTCCAGAGAGATTCCATCGATTGTCATGACAGCTGATTTTCATGATGCTCTTTACCAAAATTTCGGCAAAAAGAATATTGTCGATTTTGTTTTAAAAGATTCGGTAGCATCGTTGGAATATATTGTCAATCTGGTACATCGTCTGATAGAAAACAGAAAAACGACTGTTTTGGCAGTAGATGATTCTGCGGTTGTTTTGCATCAGATCAGGACATATCTTGAGACTCAGCTTTACCGGATCAAACTAGCAAAAGATCCTGTGTCTGCACTGGCACAGCTGGAACAGGATGATAATATTTCTATTGTGATTACAGACTATAACATGCCGTTGATGGACGGAATTGCCTTTTTACAAAAGATACGAAAAATCAAAAACAAAGATGTTCTCGGTGTGATCGGTATTTCGGTGGATAGTCAGAGTGCTGCGAAGTTTCTGAAATTTGGTGCGAACGATTTTATCAACAAACCTTTCCATAAAGAAGAGTTTATTCACCGTATCAACAATCTCTCTCAGAGTCTTGAATATACCGCACGTCTGAAAGCGTTTGCCAACCATGACTTCATGACACAAGTGTATAACCGAAAATACTTTTTTGAAGAGGGGGAGCGCTACTTTAAAGAGGCTGTTGCACATGAAAAGCAGTTTGCCGTTGCGATGATAGATATCGACGACTTCAAACAGATCAACGATACCTGGGGGCATGACACAGGGGACAGTGTCATTAAAACGCTGGCGAAAAAGTTGAAGGATGCCACCAAAGGAGACGATCTGGTCGCCCGTTTCGGGGGCGAAGAGTTTTGCCTGCTGCTCAAAAATATCTCTCCGGGTGCGGCGCAAAGTTTTTTTGAAAATATTTGTCGTACGATTGCTTCGTTGCACATACAAATCGATACGGAAAAAACGATCGGTTTTACTGTCTCCATCGGTCTGGAAACTGCTTCGTGTAAGAACCTCACAGAGATGATCAAAGGCGCGGATATACAACTCTACAAAGCCAAACAGAATGGAAAAAACAGGCTTGAAATGGATATAGAACAAATACAAGCACAAATTTGCTAAAATCTACTGAATAATGTTATTTTAGGAGCTCCCATTTGAAATTTGTCTCTATTATTCTCGGCAGTAAAAGTGATTACGAAATCGTCAAAGAGTGCGCCAATACACTGGAAAAGTTCGGTGTGTTACATGAGATGATCATCTCCTCCGCACACAGAAGTCCCCAAAGAACCCACGCTTATATCAAAGAGGCGGAAGAGAAAGGTGCACGTGTCTTTATCGCCGCTGCCGGTATGGCGGCGCATCTCGCCGGTGCTATCGCTGCAATTACGATCAAGCCAGTTATCGGTATTCCGATGAAAGGCGGAGCGATGGACGGGATGGATGCGATGCTTTCCACCGTACAGATGCCTGCGGGAATGCCTGTAGCGACCGTTGCTATGGGAAAAGCCGGTGCGGTCAACGCCGCCTATCTGGCGATGCAGATTCTGGCACTCGAAGATGACGATCTGAAAATCAAACTCGAAGAAGATCGTATTCTCAAAGCCAAAAAAGTGGAGAGTGACTCTTCGGATATCGAGGTAAGGCTTTAGAGATGGCGCTTGAGTGGGAAGAGGAACTCGGAAGCGGGATGGAAAAAGCACCCGATCTTGACCGCGAAAACAGACCTCTGCCACTCGTCACCTCAGACTTTGTCAAAGAGAGTTTTTCTCAGATCCTTTCACTTCATGAAGAGATAGTTGCCTCCAAAGATGCTCAGATTCAACAACTCCGGGAGGAGAATCACTTTTTAAAAGAGTCGTTGCTTTCCGTACAGAAACTGTATGACGAAGATCGTGAACTGCTAAACCTGCTGAAAAAAGAGATTTTCGATCTGCAGGAAGAGCTCGAGTTCACACGGCGAAAATACAAGATGATGTGGAATCAGGCGATCGAAAATTATGCCAAAAAGTAGAAGATATTTTGCATCAAATCGCTATTTTATGGTACAATATCGCCGCTAAAATAATCTGCTATCAGGAGGGTAAAGA
>JALWRO010000033.1 GCA_027080605.1 Campylobacterales bacterium | reverse complement strand
CCCTTGCTGTTTCTGCCCGGCATTTTGGTTTTTGTTACGGTTTTGGTTATTGCGTCGGTTGGGGTTGTTGCGCTTTTGGTTTGGATTTTGTGTTTGTTCGCTGTTGTTGTTACTATTGTTTTGTTGGTTATTGTTGTTGTTTTCTTCCATGTATAATTCCCTATTTATTTAAATTTTTAAACAATAGGTGATAATCTGAAGTCTTGAGTTGATGGGGTCTTGCGACAGGAGATATTTCAAGTGTCTCAAACTGTTCCAAAAGAACTTCTTTCGGATAGAGGCTTTGCAGATTTTTGATCAACACTTTTCTGGGCTGTTGAAAAGCCGCTTTTAAAAAGTCTTTGAAACGTGCCGTCTCTTCCGTCGTTTCAAAAAGATCGCCGTCTGTATAGTCCCGGAATTTTTCCAGTTGTAACACGGCGGACACCACTTTTGGCGGAGGATCGAAACATTCGCTCCCCACATCAAAAAGAATCCGCGCTTTTGAAATACTATTTGCCAGAATCGACAGTGCCGAAAAAGATTTTTCGCCGCTTTGGGCGGCAAACTTTACGGCAACTTCCTTTTGAATCATGACTAAAATTGACCGGCACTTTGGATCATCAAGTGCTTTTAGTATGATATTTGTCGCGACATAGTAGGGCAGGTTTGCGATGAGATGGTACTCTTCATCTCTCAAAGAGTCGTGTTGCCACTCCTCCAGAACATCGTTACAAACCAGCTCCAGCTGACCGCTTTTCAATTCGGTCTTGAATCGTTTCTGCAAATAACCGCATAACTCTAAGTCAATTTCAAAAGCTGCTACACGTTTTTGTGTGTGCAGCAGCTCTTTCGTTAAATCACCTAAGCCAGGCCCAATTTCGACAATCAGTTTGTCGTCGTTGGGCATCGATTGGATGATTTTCTGTTTTACCGACTCATCTTTTAAAAAGTTTTGACCAAATTTTTTCTTTGCTTTAATCAAATAGAGAGCCTTTTCATGAAACGTCAGATTATACTTTAATTTAGCTTAAGATTAGTTGACGGATGGAGAAATTTACTTCTCCATCTTTCCGTTCCATCCGAACATGATACCGCCTTTGAGGTCTTTGACTTTCTTGTATCCGACCTGTTTTGAGAGGAAGTCACCGACAATCTTGGTACGGCTGGCGGTTCTGCAGACAAGAACAATTGGTTTGTTTTTATCAGGAGCTACTTTGTGTAAGGCATCGAGAAATTTTTGAACATTGTAATTGCCGCGCTCGTCAAAAAACATGATTTTATGTGATCCGGGAATGACTCCTGTCTCTTTCCACTCTCCCGGAGTGCGGATGTCGATGACCGGTACATTTTCAGCCTGGAGTTTTTTCAGTTCATCTGCATCGATACTGGTAAAATCGGCAAATAAAATTGCTTGAAGGGTGACGATAAGTAAAAGAATTTTTTTAAACATTTGAATCTTTCCTTTGTTGTATGTTTTAAAGATGAAATATTATCTTTTTTTATAAAAAATTGCAAGAGTCCGTGTTCAGTGAATAGTCACTTTTGCCTCTTCCTGACACGGTTTCGCTTTTTTGCACGGCGGGTTTGTGGCATTTTGATCGGTCGCAGCGGTGGTATTGGTATCGATATCGCGGTTTGCCTCTTTCAAAAAGGAGAGAAAGGTCTCCGGTTTGAAGCCGCCTACTTTTTTTTCGATACGCTCTTTACCTGTTTTTGGATCGACAAAAAAGAAGGTAGGGGAGTCAACTGCTGAAAAGCGCTGCGGGTAGTGTCCCTTTTCTATATCTTTGATAACGACAAAGTAGTGTTTGTTTAAATAGTCAAAGACATTCGGTCTTTCAAAAACGATGTCCTTCATGTAGTCACACACGGGGCACCCTTTGTAGCTCATCATGACAAGTACAAGTTTATCTGCTTTTTTTGCCTTGTACACAGCGTTTTGATAGGAGTAAACAGTAGTAAGCTGATTTGCAACAGCAAAGCTCAAAAGTACTGCAATCAAAAGCATGATTCTTTTCATGAGTCAAATTCCTTTATTTATAACCCGGTATTATACACCTTAAATGTGTAAAGATTGTGAAAGTTAAAAAATAATAAAAATAATTTAGCTATTTACATTATTTTGATATCATCTTTACATGGAAGAAATACCCTTAGATAAACTTATTATCTGTTCAGAGTGCCATACGGTGCATCGCAAGATCAGGCTTAAAGATGCAAAAACGGCATATTGTAATGAGTGTGAAAACATATTGTACCATCGTCATGACAATCTGAAGGAGAAAGCTTTTGCCCTCTCACTCGCCACGCTGATTACCTTTTTGACGGCAAGCTCTTTTGCGATTGTCAAGATAGAGATTAACGGTGTCTGGCACGATTTGACCCTTCCGTTTGTTTTTGTGACACTTTTTAAAGAGGAATTTTTTGTCGTCGGGTTGATTGTCAGTTTTCTGATATTTGTTATACCGATGCTCTATATCGTGATTTATGTGTTTGTCATGATGCTGATGAATCTTAAAACAGGCAGAGAAACGGTGCGTAAACTACTGGTGACGCTGGCGATGCTGCGTCCGTGGAATATGATCGAGATTTTTCTGATCAGTATTTTGGTGGCGCTGGTGAAGCTGATCGGGTATGCGCAGATTGAGTTTGGGGTTTCGTTTTGGGGTTTGATTGCGTTTATTTTGCTGGATATTTACCTGACCAAAGCGATACGTCTGGCGGATTTATGGGATTTGTGGGATGAAACTTACCGTCAAAAGTAAACTGATCGCCTGTCCCGTGTGTGATGCCGTAAACTACGATACCGGTGCAGAGGTGGTCTGCCGGCGTTGTCGCCACAGGGTTTATCATGAACAAGCAAAGAGTTATGCACGAAGCTGGGCGTTTTTGATTACGGCGATGATTTTGTACTTTCCCGCCAATCTCTACCCCATTTTGATTACCCGGCAGCTAAGCCAAACCCAGGGAAACACGATTATCGGCGGGATCATTTCACTTTGGGAGCATGGGAGTTATCCTATTGCACTGATTATATTGTTTGCGTCGGTCTTTGTTCCGATTGTCAAATTTATTATGTTACTCTATCTGTTGATAGCGGTCAAAATCGATATGGAAGCGTCAAAAGTGGACAAACACAAACTCTTTTATATTACGGAGATCATCGGTCCCTGGTCAATGGTCGATGTTTTCGTGGTGGCGATTCTGGCGACACTGGTGCAGTATACCTATGTGAGTATCATTCCCGGTGTCGCCTCTACGGCATTTGCACTGATGGTGATTTTCACAATGCTTGCGGCACACAGTTTTGATACCCGTATGATTTTACACAACAGATCCGAAGAGGAAAAGGAGGCGTAGCGATGCAGATTCATGAACCCAAAAAGAGCAGAAAAAGCAAACTCTCTTTTCTGACATCTATCTGGATTGTTCCGGTAGTCGCACTGCTCATTTCACTCTGGTTCGCGTATCAGTATTTTGCGCAGCTGGGTCCTGAGATTAAAATCCTTTTTAGCCAGAACAGTGGATTGCAGGCAAATCAGAGTTATGTCAAATACCGCGATGTACCAGTGGGTGTGGTCAAAGATATTTCACTCGATAAAGAGAGTGACAAAGTGGTGGTGACAGTGCGGATGAACAAAGAAGCAGAGCCTTTTTTAAACGAACGCACCAAATTCTGGATCGTCAAACCGGAAGTCGGTAGCGGTGGGATCAGCGGACTGGATACACTCCTTTCAGGAACCTATATCAGCATGTACGCTGTGAAAAGAGATGGGCATGAAGTGAAAAAAGTGTATGAAGGACTGGATAGGCCCTACATAGACAGAAACAACGACAAAGGGTACCGCTACCATCTGAGCGCTCCGGATTCCCGGAATCTGCACATAGGCAGTCCTGTCTATTACCGCAAAATCAAGGTAGGTGAGATCGAAGATATTCAACTTGCCGATGACGGTATGAAAGTCAATTTCGATGTTTTTATCAAACACCCCTATACGGACTACATTAGCAAAGAGACCAAGTTCTGGCTTATGAGCAATATCAGTTTTACCTTTAACCACTCCGGTTTCAATCTCGATCTCGCACCCATGTCGCATATTCTCAACGGCGGGATCACGTTCGACACGCCGCCGCGGATTGTGCATGAAAAAGAGCAGGGTATTTCATGTATCTTTTTCCTCTACAAAGATAAACTGGCGATGCAGAAAAAACGTATCGGACTGGGGAAAAAGCATCAGCACCACTACTTCATGCTGGTCGATGAACCAATTGCCAAACTCGATGTCGGCGCACCGGTGGAGTTTTTCGGATTTCAGGTGGGTAGTGTCGTAGCGATGCACTCCGATTTTGACAATAGTGTGAAAAAGATTATCTCCACCATCGAAGTGTTGATAGACACCTCCGCATTTGCCGACAGAAACGACAAAGCGCAGCAGGATACGACGCAGTTCTTTGAAAACGCCGTCCGCAAAGGGCTTCGCGCGAAAATATCGCAGAGTGATCCTATTACAGGAAGTCAGTATGTCGAACTGGTCTATGAAGGTAAAGAGGGGCAGCGGCAGATAGAGAAGCAGGGCAACAGAGAGATCGTCCCGACAGTCAGAAGCAACGATGCGGATATCGCCCGCAAGGTCTCTATGATTTTGGACAAGGTCAATGAACTCGATGTGGAAGGCTTACTCACCAGTGTGAAAAAAGCGGTCGATGACAACTCGAAACAGAGTGTAAAAATACTCAAAGAGTTCGCCGTAACCGCGAAAAACTTCCGTAAAATTTCTTCCGATCCGGCGCTGAAAACCGCACCGGCGAAAGTAGCGGCAATACTGGAAGAGATGCAAAAATCACTTGACGGCATCAATGGGCTGCTTCAGGCAAACGGCAACAAATCGGCGCTTTCACGGGAGATTACTATCGCGTTGCATGAGTTGACAAAAGCGTCCCAGTCCATCGAACGCTTGACGACAAAACTGGAGAAAAAACCGAATGCACTTATTTTTGGAGATAAATAGATGAAATATATCATAAGCCTGATAGTCTCAATACTCTTTGCCGGGTGTGGCGCGAAACACTACTATATGCTCTCTTCCCCGCATCAGATCGGCGCCGTTCATGAAGTGGAGAAGAAGGTGATCGGTGTGGAGAGTATTGAACTGCCTCCATACATCACGGAGGGAAAAGTAGCGGTGCTGCGGGAAGATAACCGCGTGGAGTATCTGGACGATACCCTCTGGGCGGTCAATATGCAGGAAGATTTGACCAATGCGTTGATTTTCGACTTGCAAAAAAGCCTTCCGCAAAGCCAGATACTGCACTATCCGTGGGAAGGGCATCAGCATATCGATGCGATTGTGCATATCAAAATAACACGTTTTATCGCTTACCGGGGATCTGTCTATCTGGATGCGGTTGTGCGGATCAACAACCATGACAAAGTGATTTCCCTCAAAGAACCGACAAGCATGAAAGAGAGTGCCGAAATAGTCGAGAGTATGAAAAAAGCCTTCTTCGCGCTGGAGCGTGCAGTAATTGTCCTTTTAGACGATATAGAGACATCACACAACAGAGGTAAATAGATGGAAAAACTGCGTGTAGGGATATTGGTCGACGATACGGTTTTGCCGAGGTATCAGGCAGGGATCGTTGCAGAGTTGCAAAAGAGTGACTGGTGTGAAATAGTCCTTTTTGTCAAAAAGCAGAAAAGTTACGATCCCTATGCAAAGTCTTTGCGATTTACCCTCTACCGTGGTTTACTGGCGTTCGATGCCAAAGTGTTCGGACGCAACGCCCCGTTTCTTGCCCCGGTCTCTGTTGAAGATGCCGTCAATAGTGCAAAACTGCTGGAAGTGACGACAAAAGAGAGTGACTATTTTGATGAAGTCGATACACCAACCGTAGAAAAAGTGAAAGCAGAAGCGCCGGATGTACTCCTGAACTTTGGGTTTAAGTACATCACCGACGCTCTTTTGCACGCGGCAAAATACGGTGTATGGGAGTTTCGTCACCGTTACAGACCCGCCGCTTTCTGGGAAGTCGTGGAAAACATTCCCGACACCGAAGTACGGCTGGAAAGGGTAGGGTGCGCACTGAACCCCGGATATTTGCTTGACTGTTTTCGAACCGTAACACATCAGAAGTCGATGCGTAAAAACCTGGAACTGCTTATGTGGCGCTCACATATGATGATGGTGCGTCATCTTCAGCGTCTTCATGAAGAGGGGGAAGCCTACTTCAACGACAAACAGGTCAAAACCTATTTCTATCATGAACACCCGGTCAAAAACTATACAGAGCGAAAATTTCCCGATTTTCAGTTCGGTTTCAGTGACGACAAGGGTAAACACGCCCCGACCAACAGCCAGTCTCTGCGTGCTGTCTGGAAACTAGCGGGAAAATATCTGAAAATCACCGCCAGACGCTTTTTCAAAATGGATCGCTGGATTATCCTTTACGGTGAAAACAAAGAGGGTAAAATCAGCCCCGATTTCGGTTCCTACAAACGCATACCGCTGCCGTCAAACGACCATTTTCAGGCGGATCCGTTTATGGTGGACGAGGGTGAAAAGAGTTATCTCTTTTACGAAGAACTCGACTATAAAACACTCAAAGGCTATTTGCTCGTTTCAGAGTACGACGAAACGAAAAAAGCGTTCGGCAATCCTCATGAAATACTGCGCAAACCCTACCACCTCTCCTACCCGAATATCTTTAAACATGAGGGGAAATACTACATGATCCCCGAAACCCATGAAAACGAAACAGTAGATCTCTATGAAGCGGAAAACTTCCCGTTGAAGTGGAAAAAAGTACGCACCATGCTTTCCGGTCTCAAAGCGGTCGATGCGACACTCTACCAAAAAGACGGCTTATGGTGGATGTTTGTCAATATCGCCGCCAAAGAGGGCTTTTCACTCAATGACGAACTCTATATCTACTACTGCAAAGATTTCAGAACCGACGACTGGACACCACACAAAATGAACCCGGTTGTATGCGATGTCACCTCTGCCAGACCGGCGGGGCATCTGTTGGAGAAAGAGGGAAAACTCTTCCGACCGGCGCAGGATTGCAGCGGTGTTTATGGACGCGGTATGGTGATCAACGAGATTCTGGAGCTGAGTAAAACAGCGTATAAAGAGCGAGTCGTACAGCATATACGTGCCGATTTTGCAGACGACCTGGTCGCGGTGCATACCTTTAATCACTCCAAAAGATTCAGCGTCATCGACGCAATTAAAAGCCGGTAAGTTATAGAGATTTTCCGGAAGTGTTGCTTTAGCTACACCTCTATGTGGCGGGATACAGTCTCCCTTTTAAAAGCCGTAGAGTTTTCTGAAAAAGCTGAGAATCGGATCAGTATCTGAAACAGTTTCTCTGCCGTAGCGCGTGTTTGCGCTTACGGTCGCGGTACTTTTGAAAGTGAAGTCGGCTTTTTCTGCCACCGGTGTAAAGTCATGTATGCCTTCCAGCTTCGCCCACTCCATGATCTGCCGCAACTCCCCGCTATCGAGCCAGTAACCGTGCTCTTTACAACGGTCGATAATCACACCGCTTTTGCCTTTGTAGTTGATACGCAGCATCACCTTCCTGCACTCCGGACACTTTTTGTAACGCACCTCTTTTTCACGTACAAGCGGATTGTTTTTGATTTCATGAAGACGTTTAAAGTCGTAACGCTCCGACTTTTTGATCTCCTTCTCCATGATCTCTTCCAACTCCCCGAAATCGAGAAAAATACCGTCACAGTGTTTGCACTGTTCGATATAGAGACGCCTGTTTTCGTCGATGAGGTGTGTCTCCAGAAAGACGTCGCAGTTGGGACAGATACGGTTGGGGTTTTCATGAACATCGAAAGCTTTTTTCAAATCTATCGCATTTCTGGCACCGCAGTACGGACAGACAACACCCTCGATAGGTGCGCCGCAGTTTTGGCAGTTGTATGTCATGAAAGACCTTTTTAAAGCAATATCGGAGTTTTACAAAAATTTTGTATAATCTCACAAAGGAGTGGACATGGACTATCAGGCGATACTCGAAGAGATACATGAAGAGATCAAACCGGAGATCGGGCGGGGAAAGGTAGCCGACTACATCCCCGCACTCTCCAGCGTCGATCCGCAGCAGTTTTCTTTTTCGATCGTCACGGCGGAAGGGGAGCGCTACAACGTCGGAGAGAGTGATAAAAACTTTTCGATCCAGAGTATCTCGAAACTCTTCACCTTTACGCTGGCGCTTGACATCTACAGCCGAGACCTCTACAAGCGCGTCGGTGTGGAACCCTCCGGAACCCCTTTCAACTCACTCGTACAGCTGGAGTATGAACAGGGCATTCCCCGAAACCCCTTCATCAACGCCGGTGCGCTGGTCATCACCGACAGCCTCATGACCCACTATCATGACGACTATAAAGCGTTTGAAAGGATCATCAACTTCATTCGCGATATCTCTGACGACCCAACCATCAGTTTCGATCCCGAAGTCTCCACCTCCGAGATGGATCACGGCTACCGAAATCTCTCGCTCGCACACCTCATGAAGAGTTTTGACAATCTCGACAACGACCCCAGAGTCGTCGTGCAAACCTACTTTAAACAATGCGCCATGAGCATGAGCAGTGAAAAACTTTCCCGTGCTATGCTCTACCTCGCCAACGGTGGCACCGACCCGCTGACGGAGCGAACTTACATCACACCCCAGCAGACACGAAGAATCAACGCCGTCATGCTCACCTGCGGACATTACGATGCTTCCGGAGAGTTCGCCTTTCATGTAGGACTCCCCGGAAAGAGCGGCGTGGGAGGCGGCATCGTCGCCGTTGTACCGGGCAAAATGGGCATCTGTGTCTGGTCCCCCGCCCTCAACAAATACGGCAACTCACACGCCGGCACCCTCGCACTCGAAAAGTTTGTCGAAAAGACCGGTCTTTCGATCTTTTAAAGAGAATTATAAGAAAAAAAGCACTATAATCA
>JALWRO010000032.1:2854-8954 GCA_027080605.1 Campylobacterales bacterium | reverse complement strand
GTGTAGAGTACGGATCCCATTCGGCAATAATCGTTTGCTCATCAGTTTCAGGACTTGCAATAATATCTGTCGCGGTAACGGTGGCATTGTCTTCAAACGCGACAATCGATTTTCTCGGGATATAGTGTCTGACAGCTTCACGACCCTCTTCATCGGCAATAATAGCGAAGAGTCCTTTTTCATCAACTTTGTGTCCCTTTTCGATATTTTCGAAACGCTCCAGATAATCACCTGTCAGCTGGAAATATTTAATGACACCGTTTGATTTCGCCGTGATTTTCTGTACCACCGGCGCACCGTTTTCAATACGCAAAATACTACCATACTGAATACGGTTGGGAATATTCCATCCCTCTTTGATTACTTCGACAATACTTTCGCCATCTTCAACCTCTTTACCGCCTTCATAAGGGAGATAGAACTTCCCTTCCATCTTTCCGCTGATTCCGGCAAGCTCGTTCGGTTTGGCAATATCGTTTTTACGCAGCACAAATTTGGCAGTCTCATTTGCACCGGAGACAGAAACAACCATCTCTTCGTGTGCATAATCGACCGTTACTTTACCTGCAAACGGCGCTTTAATTTTCGGTTCTACCAAAAGTACCGCCGCATTTCTTCTGTTCGCGACGATTTTCTCACCGTTTGAGTTGGTGTAGGTTTTCAAATTATAGAAGCGGATAAAACCTTCTTTTTTTGCAACGACTTGTTTGTCCTGCTGCTCAGTTGATGCCGTACCACCGATGTGGAACGTTCTTAGTGTCAGCTGTGTACCCGGCTCACCAATCGACTGAGCAGAGATAATACCGACTGCTTCGCCTTTTTTGACCAGTTTTGCTTTGCCCAGGTTCAATCCGTAACATTTGGCACAGACACCTTTTGGTGATTTACAGGTAATCGGCGTTCTGATCACAACCGATTTGATACCCGCTTCTTTGATACTCTGCGCTGCCTGCTCATCGATCAGCGTACCTTCGACAAAAAGTACTTCATTGGTGATAGGATCGATAATATTCTCTGCAAGCACGCGTCCGAGAATCCTGTCTTCCAGCGATTCGACCAGTTCACCGTTGACGTTGATTTCACTGATCTCGATACCTTCGTGCGTACAGCAATCATCTTCGGAGACTTTCACATTTTGGCTGACATCGACCAGCTTTCTGGTCAAATAACCCGCATTCGCTGTTTTCAGTGCGGTATCCGCCAAACCTTTTCTCGCACCGTGAGTAGAGATAAAGTATTCGAGTACATTCAAACCTTCACGAAAGTTTGAAATAATCGGTGTTTCAATAATCGAACCGTCCGGTTTCGCCATCAGACCCCTCATACCTGCAAGCTGTCTGATCTGCGCCGCAGAACCCCTCGCACCGGAATCCGCCATCATATAGATAGAGTTGAAGCCGTCTTTATCATTCTTCATGAGCTCCATCATACCGTTGGCAAGTTTATTGTTGGTATTGGTCCAGATATCGATAATTTTGTTATAGCGCTCCTGCTCAGTCAAAAGACCGGCAGAGAATTGCTGCTGAATTTCCAGTACTTTTTTCTTCGACTCCTGAATCAACGTCTCTTTATCTTCCGGCACGATAATATCCGCAACGGAAATAGAGATACCCGCATCGGTAGAGTAACGGAAACCGAGGTTTTTGAGGTTATCCAAAATCTCCGCAGTATCATGCGTGTCACCGATTTTATAGATATTGTCTACCAAATTACCGATATCTTTTTTCTTCAAAACACGGTTCCAGAGATCTTCGGAAACATAATCCGGCAAAATCGATTTAATAATCATACGACCCGCTGTCGTATAGATCATTCTGCCGTCCAGGACAGTTTTGATTTTTGCCTGCGTTTCAATAATACCCGCATCGAGCGCGATCATAATCTCGTCGATACCGGAGAAGAGTTTGTTGCTTCCCTTTGCATTCTCTTTTTCAAGAGAGAGGTAGTACAGTCCCAGAACCATATCCTGTGTCGGTACCGCAATCGCTTTACCGGACGCCGGCAAAAGAATATTGTTGGAGGAGAGCATCAAAATCTTACACTCTGCAATCGCTTCACGTGAAAGCGGTACATGCACTGCCATCTGGTCACCGTCGAAGTCGGCATTAAAGGCAGAACAGACAAGTGGATGCAGCTGAATCGCTTTACCGTCGATCAATACAGGATGAAACGCCTGAATAGAGAGTTTATGCAGTGTCGGTGCACGGTTCAGCATAACAGGATAGTTGTCAACCACTTCCTGCAGACACTCCCACACTTCGTTGGTTTTCGATTCGATCATACGTTTTGCCTGTTTGATCGTTGTAGCATACCCTTTGTCTTCCAGTCTTGCAAGCAGATGCGGTTTGAAAAGTTCCAGCGCCATTGTTTTCGGCAATCCACACTGATCCATTCTGAGTCCCGGTCCGACGACAATAACAGAACGTCCGGAAAAGTCAACCCTTTTACCAAGAAGATTTTGTCTGAAACGTCCCTGCTTACCTTTGATGATTTCACTCAGTGATTTCAAAGGTCTTTTGTTAGCACCTTTAACGGCATTGGCACGACGACCGTTGTCGAACAATGCATCAACCGCTTCCTGAAGCATACGCTTTTCATTACGGATAATAATTTCCGGTGCATCGAGTTCTACCAGTCTTTTCAGACGTGCATTTCTGTTGATTACCCTTCTGTAGAGGTCATTGACATCGGAAACAGCAAACTTACCTCCATCGAGAGAAACAAGCGGTCTGAGATCCGGCGGCAATACCGGCAGGATTGTGATCATCATCCACTCCGGTCTGTTACCGCTGTTGACGAAAGATTCAACCACTTTTAGTCTTTTGACAAGCTGTTTTTTCTTCGCTTCAGATTTGGTCTCTTCCATCTCCTGTTTCAGTCTGTTCAGTGTTTCGATAAGATCGAAATCTTCCAGAAGATCCTGAATCGCTTCACCACCCATCTCAGCTACAAAACCGCCTTCACCACCGAAGCGCTGATCGAGCGACTGGTACTGCTCTTCATTCAGTACATCGTACTTAAGCACTTTTTTAGTGTTTTCATGATCATAATAGGCTTCACCCGGGTTTTTGACAATATACGCTTCATAATAGAGTACACGCTCAAGATCTTTCATTTTGATTCCCAGCAGCGTACCGATACGACTCGGCAGGGAGTTTACATACCAGATATGCGCTACCGGTGTAACCAGTTCGATATGTCCCATACGGGAACGTCTGACTTTGGAAGTCGTAACTTCAACACCGCACTTTTCACACTTGATCCCTTTGTAACGCATCTTTTTATACTTACCGCACAGACACTCATAATCACGTACCGGTCCAAAAATCTTGGCACAGAAAAGTCCGTCACGCTCAGGTTTCAGTGTTCTGTAGTTGATGGTCTCAGGCTTTTTTACCTCACCGTAACTCCATGACAAAATCCTTTCGGGACTTGCCAGTTTCAGTCTGAAAGCATCAAAGTCTCTCGGACGGTTCTCTTCATTAATCTCTATCGGAATCAGATTCTTCACCCTCTACTCCTTCTTCAAATATCTCTACATCCAGTGCCAGTGATTTTAACTCGTTGGTCAATACGAAAAATGTCTCCGGAATACCGGTTTTTGGTACATTTTCACCTCTGGTGATTGCTTTGTATGCGTGCATTCTTCCCTCTACGTCATCGGACTTGATAGTCAGCATCTCTTTAAGTGTATGTGCCGCACCGTATGCTTCCAATGCCCATACCTCCATCTCACCGAATCTTTGTCCACCGAATAACGCTTTACCACCGACCGGCTGCTGTGTTACCAGAGAGTATGGTCCGGTACTTCTTGCGTGGACTTTTTCATCGACCAGGTGGTGCAGTTTCAGCATGTACATAATACCCACATTGACACGCTCTTTCATCGGTTCACCGGTTCTACCGTCATAGAGTCGTGTTTTACCGTCACTGTCGATTTTCGCCAGTTCAAACAGTTTTTTAAACTCTTCTTCCGTAGTACCTTCAAAAATAGGTGCGGCAAAACGAACACCTTTCGCCCAGTCACGTGCATATTTCAACAGTTCGTCATCGCTGAGACCTTCTAAAAATTCTTTACCGTGCATCAGCTTCGCAACATCAGCGATATGTGACATCTTATCACGAAGTTCTTTGATCCAGTCACCCCGTTTTTGTTCCAGAGTCTCCTGAATCTGCTGTCCCAGCCGGCGACCTGCCAGTCCAAGATGCACTTCCAGAATCTGACCGATATTCATACGACTCGGAACACCCAGCGGGTTGAGAACGATATCTACAGTCTCTCCATTTTCAAGATACGGCATATCCATTTCAGGAACGATATTGGAAACAATACCTTTGTTACCGTGACGTCCCGCCATTTTATCACCTACTTTGAGTTTACGTTTGGTAGCGATATAGACTTTTACCAGTTTTGTCACGCCGCTTGGCAGAATATCATCTTTCTCCAGAATCGAGAGTTTTTCGTCATGTTCGATTCTCAGACGCTTTTTCTCTTCCCGGAAGTAATTTTTCAGATCGTTGTACTTATCCTGTACTTCCTGATCGAAACATTTGACAACGCTGTTGAAAGCAAATCTGTTGATATGTTCAAACTCCTCTTTCGGAATATTGCTCCCCTTTTCAAATGTTTTACCGTTTACTTCACAGGTCTCTTTCAGAGGTGCTTTGGAAAGCAGTGAATTGATCTGCAGCAACTCTTCACGATCGATCATGAGCAATCTGTCATGATGATCGGTATCGAGCGCCTCTTTCTCTGCTTCAAACGCTTCGATCGAACGCGGATCTTTGTCATACCCTTTTTTGGTAAAGATTTTAACATCAACTACCACACCCTCTGTCGACTGTGGACAGTAGAGTGATTTATTCACAACGTGTCCCGCTTTTTCACCAAAAATCGCCCGCAGAAGTCTCTCTTCCGGTGTCGGTTTGACTTCCCCTTTCGGAGAAACTTTACCCACCAGAATCATACCCGGTTTGACATAGGTACCCACTTTGACAATACCGCTGTCATCGAGATGAAAAAGGTTCTCCTCTTTAACGTTTGGAATATCTTTCGTAATCTCTTCGGAGCCGTCTTTGAGTTCTCTGGCTTCCACCTCTTTTTCATAAATATGCAATGATGTAAACGTATCATCGCGAATCAAACGCTCATTGACGACAATCGCATCCTCGTAGTTATAGCCATTCCACGGCATAAACGCAACCAAAATATTTTTACCGATTGCAATCTCACCCTGATCCATACTTGGACCATCGGCAATCACCTGACCTGCTTCAACTTTATCACCTCTTTTAACGACAGGTACCTGTGTAAACGATGTATTTTGGTTCGTACGCATATTCTTATGCAGCCAGTAGTGGTCGATAAACGCACCGTTTTCGTCTTCGCCGAGAATATAGATGTTTTTGGAATCAACCTTCTCTACCGTACCGCCGCGTTTGGCTTTGATCGCCTCCCAGGCATCTCTGGCAACAGTACTTTCCATACCGGTACCGACATACGGTGCTTGTGTCCAGATCAGCGGTACAGCCTGACGCTGCATGTTCGATCCCATCAGCGCACGGTTCGCATCATCGTGTTCGAGGAAAGGAATCAGTGAAGCGGCAACACCCATAACCATCGCGGACGAGAGATCAATCAAATCAATCTTCTCTCTTTCGATCAGTTTGATTTCACCGTTGATTCTCGCTTCGACAATCGGCTCGACAATATTGCCTTCGTCATCCACTTTTGTCGATGCAGGTGCAAGGACAAGGTCTTCTTCCTGTGTTGCAGTCAGATAGACCACTTCATCAGTTACTTTGCCGTCTTTGACTTTTCGGTAAGGTGCTTCGACAAATCCGAGATCGTTTACTTTCGCATAACTTGCGAGGGTATTGATCAAACCGATATTCTGCCCTTCCGGCGTTTCAACCGGACAGATACGTCCGTAGTGTGTCGGGTGAACGTCCCTGACTTCAAATCCGGCTCTCTCTTTCACAAGACCGCCTTCACCCAGTGCAGAGAGTCTTCTTTTATGGGTTACTTCACTCAGTGGATTGGTCTGATCCATAAACTGGGAAAGCTGACCGCTCGTAAAAAACTCCAGAATTGTATTGG
>JALWRO010000032.1:0-2844 GCA_027080605.1 Campylobacterales bacterium | reverse complement strand
ATTGGTAATCATTTTAGAGTTGACAAGATCATGCGGCATCAACTCTTCAGTATTTCCACTCAATGTAGAAAACTTGTCACGAATCGACTTTTGCATTTTGACAAGACCGGAATGTAACTCACCGGAAAGCAGTTCACCGATAGCACGAATTCTTCTGTTACCGAGGTGATCCCTGTCATCGATATGCCCTTTACCGTTTTTGACTTTGATCAAATAACGTACGGTACTGATGATGTCTTCGGTTGTCAATACGGTAATATATGCCGGTACATGAAGTGACAGTTTATGGTTCATCTTCATACGACCAACTCTCGTCAAGTCATAACGCTCAGGATTGAAGAAGAGATCTTTGATAAATTCCTTCGCTGCCTCTTTCGTTACCGGTTCACCCGGTCTCATGACTTTGTAAATACGAATCGCGGCAAGATCATTTTCATCTTCAATCTCTTCGGTTTGTTTCAGGAGTTTCATCATTTCATGATCCTGAACAAACGAGTTGATAATCGAGTCATCCACACCCGGTGCCAGATCGTTGGCAATCTCAATCTCTTCCAGACCCATTTCAACAATTTGTGTCAGTTTGCTTTCATCCAATTGTGTCAGTGTCTCGAAAAGTACTTCACCACTTTCGTTGTCGATGATCGGTGCAGCAAGAAATCTGTTGATCAAAATTTCAACAGGATACTCCAGCCACTCAATACCCTCTTCTTTCATACGTGCCGCTTTTTTGGCTGTCAATCTTTTACCCGCAGAAACGAGTAGATTACCATCCTGATCTCTCAGATCAAACTCCACTTTGCCAAGGAACTCTTTTTCATTGAATGCAATCAGGAATTTACCATTGTCGATTTTGATTTTCTGGATAGGGTAGAAAAGCTTCAGGATATCCTGTTTACTATATCCTAATGCACGAAAAAGAATTGTTACAGGAACTTTTCTTCTTTTGTTGATTCTGACAAAAAGTGTATCTTTTGCATCATATTCAAAATAGAGCCATGATCCGCGGTCAGGGATAATCTGTGCAGTATAGAGCAGTTTATTGGAAAGGGTCGCACTCTCCTCTTCTTTGAAAATAACACCGGGACTTCTGTGTAACTGATTGACTACTACTCTTTCAACACCGTTGATAATAAAAGAGGTTCTGTCTGTCATGAGAGGAATATCACGAATAAATAATACCTGTTCTTTAATATCTTTCACACCGGCTTTTTCACCGGTTTTCTCGTTTTTGTTCCACAGAACCAGTCTGATTTTCATTTTGAGATGTACGGAGTATGTCAAACCTCTTTCCATACACTCACGGATGGTATATTTCGGTTTGCCGATCTCACTGCCGACATATTCAAGTGTCAGTCTGTTTTGAGGATCGTGAATAGGGAATACAGAATTGAAAACTTTTTCAATACCGCTCTCCTGCGCTTTGTCACCAATACTTAAAAACTGGCTATAGCTTTCCTGCTGTAACTGAAGAAGATCCGGTACATCGATCTGTTTTGGATGTTTGGAAAAATCTACGCGTAATCGGTTTCCTGACCGTAAGCTGTTTATCATGGGTCCACCTTCTAGAAGAATATAATTTTTTGCATATGACTTAGGGAGAATATTATTTTATCCAATATACTTTATTTTACCATACTTTAATAAAATATATTGGATAAAATTGCGGAGGAAGAGGTAGTTCCCTTTCCCCGCAATGAAATTACTTGACTTCGACAGTTGCGCCTGCTTCTTCAAGAGCTTTTTTAGCTTCTTCTGCATCCTCTTTAGAGATACCTTCTTTAAGTGTTGTAGGAGCACTTTCAACAGCTTCTTTAGCCTCTTTAAGACCAAGACCTGTCAATGCACGTACTGCTTTAATAACATTAATTTTCTTAGCACCGGCATCTTTGAGGATAACATCAAACTCTGTTTTCTCTTCTTCTGCCGCGCCGCCTGCTACCGCACCGCCAGCTACAACTGTAGGTTGTGCAGATACACCGAATTTTTCTTCAAACTCTTTTACAAGCTCAGAAAGTTCGAGTACTGACAAACCTGAAATGTATTCTAAAACGTCTTCTTTAGTAATTGCCATTTTCTTTCCTTTTTTATTTATTTTTATTTAACTTATGCCCTGAGGCAGTTTGTATTCATGAAATTACGCCGACTCTTCTTCAAGTTTAGACTTGAGATTGTCGAGACCTGTAACAAAGTTTCTTGCAGGTGCAGTCCAAACGGAAAGTAACATACCGATAAGTTCATCTCTGGACGGCAGTTTCGCAATCGCAGCGATTTGGCTGAGATCTGCAACCTGTCCTTCGAACAGACCGGACTTGATAACCCATTTGTCTTTAAAGTCTGTTGCCGCTTTATCTGCAACTTTACAGACAGATACCTGGTCATCACCCCATACAAGAATATTTGCTTCTTTTAATTCGAGCGGTTCGAGATCTGCATTTTTAAGTGCAATACCCGCAAGTGTGTTTTTTACAACCTGAACTTTTGTACCAGCTTCGTTTGCCAGTGCTCTTGCTGTTTCGATTTCAGAAACAGTCAGACCGCTAAAACCACATACAAGTATCGCTTTTGCATCTTTGAACTCGTCACTCAGATAAGCAACTACTTCTTCTTTATGTTGTCTTGTCATGTTTTCCTCCTTTCTGATCAATCGGCAGGGCATCCCGAAGGAAAAATAGACTTCGGAGGAAATCTATCTGTTTAAGCATTTGCCCCTGCTGTCTTAGACCAAAGATAAACTCTTTTCAGAGTAAAATTATTTGATATCCAATAATTCCTGAGAATCAAGGTCAATAGACGGACTCATTGTCAACGACAATGCAGCATGTTTAATATATCTACCTTTTGCAG
>JALWRO010000031.1 GCA_027080605.1 Campylobacterales bacterium | reverse complement strand
GCTTCAGAATCATACGAAAGAGGCGGCAAAGTTTTTTAACCGCACCGTCAACCGGACGCCGAGAATCGTCGACCGCTATACCGACTTCTCTTCGATGCGTCTGCGACAGACCGGAAACAGACTCGATTTTGCGCTGAAAGAGCCGGATCTCTTTTTTCTGGTGCAGACACCGCAGGGTGTGCGACTGACGCAGCAGAGCAGTTTCGATATCAACTCGGAGGGTGATATTGTCACGAAAGAGGGATATAAACTGCTGCCGGATGATTTTATCAACAGTACCAGCCGGAATATTCATGTACCCAGGGGCAACGCACTGCACCTGAGCGACGACGGTACGCTGAGTATGGACGGAGAAAAAGTTGCGAAACTTTTTATCGCCCGGGTGAAAAATACTAACCTGGTGCAAAAAGAGGGAGATACCCTCTATAAAATGAAAGATATTGAAAAAAATGTGATTCAAGTCAATAACGACGGTGCATATGTCAAGCAGGGATTTCAGCAAATCAGCAATGTCAATGCCGTGGAAGAGATGGTGTCGCTGATCGAGACCAATCGCCTGGTAGAGATGTATCAGCGTGTCATGACAACACAGATGGATGATCTCAACAGAGATGCCATCACCAAGCTGGCAACGACCAGAGCATAAAAAACTGAGAGAGTGAAGAAGGGGAGCAGAAGATGATCAGATCGCTTTATACCGCCGCTACGGGAATGCTTGCACAGCAGACCCAGATCGATACCACGTCGAATAATATTGCCAATGTTAATACGATCGGGTATAAAAAAGAGAGAGCGGAGTTTGCCGACCTCTTTTACCAGGTTATGGAGTACGCGGGTGTCGGGTCGGGTACGACGCTGGGCTCTCCGACGGGGATTGAAGTGGGGCTGGGTGTGCGTCCGACGGCGATTACCAAACAGTTTACGCAGGGTAACTTCAAAGAGACAGGAAACAATCTTGACCTTGCCATTACCGGAAACGGCTTTTTTCAGATAGAGCTTCCGGACGGGTCGACAGCCTATACCCGAAACGGTGCTTTTAAAGTGGACGGAAACGGAACCGTGGTCAATGCGGACGGTTATAAACTATTGCCGGAGATTACGATTCCACCCAATGCGGTGACGGTTGCGATCGGTACGGACGGTACTGTTTCGGTGCTTCAGGCGGGAGATACCGACCCCAATCAAGTTGGGCAGATCGAGCTGGCAAACTTTATCAATCCTGCGGGTCTGCACTCGCTGGGAGATAATAACTATATCCAGACAGTGGCTTCCGGAGATGCGGTAACGGGTATTGCCGGACTGGAGGGGTTGGGACAGATCAAACAGGGATTTGTCGAAATGAGTAACGTGCAGCTTGTCGAAGAGATGACCGATCTGATTACGGGGCAAAGGGCATATGAAGCCAACTCCAAGGCAATCACGACATCGGACGAGATGCTGCAGACTGTCAATCAGCTGAAACGATAGTGAAGAGAGAGTCAAATGGATAAAATAGTAATGATCCCGGCACTCTTCATGATGGTTACAGTTGCCGGAGTGCTCTTCTTCTTTTACGGTGTCGATTATTTCTTCAACCGCTCCGATTACAAGGAGCTTGAAGAGCTCGAAAAAAAGCTTTACTGAACGATTTAAATCAAACTTTTACATACTTTTGTGGTTTTTTAGATAAAATACCTCCAATTTTAATTACCGCATCAACCAATATTCTGAGGTTTTGAGAGTACGGGAAGGAGTGAGATATGCGTCAAAAAAAGTGCAGGACTAGCCGTAGCTAATTCAAAGTTTTTTTGACGCATAGATTGCTCCTTCCCGTGCTCCCCGAAGGGTGCAGTGCTTTTGCCCATACTCTGCGTTAGATTTTTTTGCATTAGCTAAGGCTAGTACTGCTAAAATCTGCCTTGATTATGAACAAAATCACTGCATCAAAACCTCAGAATATTGGTTGATGCGGTAATAACGACAAAGGTATTTTATGAACATCATTACAGGCAATGTCTGGAAATTTGGCGACAACATCGATACCGATCTCATTATCGCCGCGCGCTATCTTAACACTTCAGACCCCCATAAACTTGCGGAACACGTTATGGAAGATGCCGATCCCGAATTTATTACAAAGCTGAAACCCGGAGATATTATTGTTGCGGGTGAAAATTTCGGTTGCGGAAGCAGCCGTGAACATGCACCTATCGCGCTGAAAGCGGCGGGTGTTTCGGCGATTGT
>JALWRO010000030.1 GCA_027080605.1 Campylobacterales bacterium | reverse complement strand
GATCATCAAGACTCTGCACTTTCTCATATGTCGGATCGATTTTCGTTACCGGTACCGCTACCAGTTTTTCATCCATTCCCGCTTCATCTTCCATCATCAGCACGCCGATCAGTCTGCACGCAATCACAGAACCCGCCTGAAATGCATTTTCATTGATCACCAAAATATCGACGGGATCACCGTCATCTGCCAGTGTATTGGGTACAAACCCGTAGTTTGCGGGATAGTACATCGCTGAATAGAGGATTCTGTCGACAACGACCGCACCACTCTCTTTATCCACTTCATATTTAATATTTGAACCAAAAGGAATTTCAATGAGTGCATTGACTTTATCGGGATTGGCTCCCGGTTTGATTTTACTGATATCCATTTATATCTCCTTAAATTTTAGGCATATTTTATGCAACTCTTCCTTAAAAAAGGTGCACCATTTTTCCAGTTTCGCCTGGTCTATATCGGCAAGATAGATCTCGGCTGTTCTTTTTTCTCCGTCAAATGCCGGAAGACAGGAGAGTTCCAGATCTTCGGGCAACCGCTCCATAATGTCAATCAACATCGCCTCACTCCCCTCAACAACAAAATTGCAACTATATTTTTCCCTGTTTTTCGGATAGATCCGATCCAGTACTTCCTCAATCATCGGATGTGCCATCTGTGGAAATCCGGGAACGAAAAAGAAACGATCTTCCAGTTGAAAACCAGGCATTTTATTAACCGGATTTTCGATCAGCTTCGCGCCTTCCGGTAAATCTGCCATCTTGATCGGATGCGGATATGCACGCTCTCCCAGTCGCTGTAAAATAATCTCCTCCGCCTCTTTATGTCGCACCAAACTTTTTCCCGTAAACGCTTTCGCCGCAACTTCTCTCGTAAAATCATCGGGTGTCGAACCAATACCACCGAAAGAGAACATCACCGCACGGGGATCTTTCTGAATCAGTTGATAGAGATTTTCCAGCAGTGTGACATCATCTTTGACGACGAAATTCGCTTTGTGTTCCCAGCCTCTTCGTACCAGTGTTTTGTTCAAAAAGGCGAAGTGACTGTCACCTCTTCTGCCGTTTAAAAGCTCTGTGCCTATGATAACACTGTAAAAAACCGGCTCTTTTACCATTTTCTCCCCCTCTTTTCATGACAAGTACATAAAACTTTTTCCCGTTTAACCGATAATAGCATTATAGCTTATTCTCCAAAAGGAAATAAATGTGGAAATATATTTTGATTGCCCTTTTTGTACTGTTGGCAATCCGCGAAATAAACCTCATGAACCAAAGCCTCTATATCGCACCAGATAATAAGATCGTGGCTGAAGACAGAACCACTGCAACAGAACTAAAAAAGCTTATCAACCACATAAAACACAATGAATTTCTGATCAAAGAACCGGAAACCATACAGGAGACCAACAAAACTTCTGTCAAAGCAGCCACAGAACAGACAGTAGCGCAAACTGAGCAAACACCAGCAACGTATGGATTAACTGAAACAAACGTGACATCACCGACACCGAAAGAGACAAATCTTTCCACAAAAGAAGCAGGGGAAACGCACCCCACACTCTATACGCCTGAAATCGCTAAAACCAAAACTGAGCACAACAGTACACAATCGTCCACTACCACACTTCATGACACAACATCAGAGGAACAGACACCTATTCCAGAAAAACAAGAGCATAAAACGTCGCAACAAACCTACAAACCCGAAACAGTACCGACCATACCGGAGCCAATTGTACAAAAGAGAGAGTCACATAAAGCCTCCGCCTATCCAAAAAATTTTGAAAGCGCCGAAGAGCGGGTTCGAAAGATACTCGAAGAGATGAAAGCACAGCGGTAGTTGTTTCAATACTCCTTCCTCAGCGCTTTGACTTTATCAACAAAAGCTTTGAAAAGACGGCGTTGCAGCGCACTTTGGGGCATATATTCCGGATGCCACTGCACTCCCAGCAAAAAGGGATACGAAGTATGCTCGATCGCCTGGACAATACCGTTTTTATCTCTGGCAGACACCCGAAGTCCCCTCCCCGTCTTCTCCACTGCCTGATGGTGAATGCTGTTCACTTCACATTTTCTCACTTTCAAAATAGCGTAAAGCAGCGTATGGGGTTCGATAAAAACAATCTTATGCGGCAGCGGTGATTTGATATGTTCAAATGCCAGATCCTGATCGAGAATATTCTGGTTCAACGTCCCACCGAAATAGACATTGAGCATCTGCATACCACGGCAAATCCCCAGCACCACCCGCTTTTTATGAAACATTGCATCGATCAACTTCCACTCCATTGTATCCCGACGGTGATCGATATGCACAGTTTTAGGATGACGTTTCTGCCCGTATAGTCTCGGGTCAATATCAGATCCTCCTCCGATAATCAAACCATCCAGACGCTCTGCCGAAACAGGATGGGAAGGTGTAATACGTATAGCATTGGCTTCGGAGATAAATAGCATAAAACGGGTAAAATTCCATGCCATAAATCCGCCGTGATCCGGTCCGGTAACACCGATCAACGGTCGTTTCATGAAGCGAGCCACCGCGCTGTCTTCTCTGCCCAGCTCTCCTCGAAAACAGAAAAGGGATCTTCCAGATAATTCAGATACGCCTCACTCATCTGTGCCAGACGTATCTCGTCTTCCGCCAGCCGCTCCACCTCAACCCATCGGTTCCATGCATGTGCGAGATTGTGTATTTCCGTATCGATCCGGCAGTCCGGCAACCGGTAGTGAAACGTCGGACGTGCGTTGACACGCGGATCGTTGACTACCGATGCTACTTTCTTTTCGTTCATGTATTTAAACAGTGGCAAAAGATCCAGCGGTCTGTTTCGCGTAGGATTATAGTAAAGATAATCATCGATAAAAGTATCGAGATCCGGAGTATAGGAAGGATCAAGAACCATGACAACATAAACATCCTCAAAGGGGCTGATATACGGAGTAAGACGTCTGAGGATATCGGTTCTGCCAGTATGCAACAGCCACTCATACAATACCAGAAAAGCCCGAAAATAACGTAACAATACACCCACCTCAAACGAAGGAACCTCCGGATTGATGTGCAATCCAAAGGCATACAGCAAAGAGGCTCTCGTGCCCAACGCACCGTTTTGACGCAACTTCTCTTCAAGTCCGTCCAGCACTGCCAGTGCATGCACCGGCAGAGGTGGCGTAGCAATCTCGTAAGGTACCACCGTTTCCGAAACCGTCCCGATCAGCGACTCGATATGGCGAATAAATTTCAGCTCATCCTCTTTGACCACGCCAAGCTTTTCGAGCTCCTCTTTCAAAAGCTCCTCTTTAAGAAAACGAAAATCGAGTTCAACGTTAAATGTACCGTACTCTGTATTGGTTACTTTATATTTAAACGGTGTCACTTCACGAATTTCCCCACCGAAAATATCCACTATAATGCCGCATATCTGTCCGATTTTCAAACCGCTGAACTCTATTTCAAAACCGACTTTGCGCTCCTCTTTTTTTGCATTGAAAATTCGGGGAGGTAACAAAAAAGTGTCAACTGTCAAACAACAACTCCCGTACTTTGTCGAAAATACAATAATCCTCCTCTTTGCACTTATCCACCATAATAAAACGATTCAGCATACGCATAAATTCGAGCATCTTGATTTTGTCACCCGCAAGCTGTTCTTTGACAACTTTGGTATATTTTTCAATATTGCTCTTTAGCGTATCCTGACTTTCAGAGGAGAGTTTCTTTTTAGCGATATTCGCATCCTGCTTCAGCAGCGTGCAAAACTCCTGCAGTTCCTCCCTCTCCTGCGCACTCTCAAGATGGAGGATGTTACATAAAATCACCGCCGTCGCTTCTTTGAACTTTTCCGGATCTTTTACATCAAAAATCGACCCCTCTTTACCGATCGAATCGTACCATTGCCTGATTGTCATGAACTCCTCCTTTTTGTTACATTATAACATAAAATTTGTATATTATTTTTTACTTTTTTTAATCTCCATTTAAAATCTGTCGATTTACAAAAAAACACAAGGAGATCTATTCATGACCATTCAGACGGGATTTTTAACGGAAAATCAACACTACAATACCAAAGTCGCCTACTTCAGTATGGAGTTTGCCCTGCATCAGGCGCTTAAAATTTACTCCGGGGGGCTCGGTTTCCTGGCTGGTTCGCACATGCGCAGTGTCTATGAACTGAAACAAAACCTCATCGGTGTCGGAATGCTCTGGTCATACGGCTACTACGATCAGGAGCGTGAAGCAGATCAGAGTATGCGTGCGGCGTACACCCGAAAAACATATCAATTTCTGGAAGATCCCAATATTACGGTTACTGTCACGGTCAACCACAGACCGGTACATGTTAAAGTCTATCTGCTCAAACCGGAGACTTTTCAGACAGCGCCGATGGTACTGCTCTCAACCGATGTCGAGTCCAACGATCACCTCTCCCGAACCATCACTTCCAGACTCTACGACGGAAATCATGAAACCAGAATCGCACAGGAGATCGTACTGGGTGTCGGCGGTGTCAAAGCACTTGAAGCACTTGGAAAAAAAATCGATGTCTACCACATGAACGAAGGTCACGCGGTACCGCTGACATTTAAACTCTATGAAAAATACCGTGATATTCATGAAGTGAAAAAACGTGTCGTTTTCACAACACACACGCCCGAAGCGGCAGGCAACGAAGAGCACAATATCGACTTGCTTCACCGTATGGGCTTTTTCAGCTCTCTCGATGTCGATACCGTCAGAGAAATCACCGGCACACAGGGAGATATGTTCAGTCTCACCGTCGGTGCACTGAAACTCTCCAAACGCTCCAATGCTGTCTCCAAAATCCACGCCAAAGTCGCCAACGATATGTGGAAAGATGTACTCGACGAAGGAGAAGAGATTATTCCTCTCACCAACGCCCAGAACAGACGTTACTGGCAGGATAAAGGATTGCTGCGTGCCTATGACGACAACGTCGATTATGAAATCGTCTCCCGCAAAAAACATCTCAAACGTATGCTCTTCAATGTTGTCGCAAACCAGACAGGAAAACTGTTCGATCCTGATGTACTGACTATCGTCTGGGCCAGGCGTTTTGCCGAGTACAAACGACCGGGACTGCTAAAATATGACTATGAGCGCTTCAGAAAAATGGTCGAAAACAGTGACAGACCGGTACAGATCATCTGGGCAGGAAAACCCTATCCAACAGACGGTATTGCCGTCAGTATCTTCAATGAACTAGTCTATATCTCCAAAGATATCAAAAACATCGCTGTCCTTACAGGCTATGAACTGGAACTCTCGGCAATACTGAAAAAAGGTGCCGACGTCTGGATCAACACACCCCGTGTCAACCGTGAAGCTTCGGGCACCAGCGGCATGACCGCTTCGATGAACGGTGCCATCCACTTTTCCATTCCCGACGGCTGGCATCCGGAGTTTGCAAAACACGGTGTTAACGCCTTCACCATTCCAGGCTGTGACGAAACACTCTCCACTGAAGAGCAGGATAAACTGGACAACAAAAATATGATGGATGTTCTGGAAAATGAGATCATTCCCACCTATTACAATGATCCGAAAAAATGGGTTTTCATGATGAAAAACGCAATGCATGATATTTTGCCATATTTCGATTCAAACAGAATGGCACATGAATATTATGAAAAGATGTACGATTATCCGTACGAAGAAGAAGTAGTTATGACTGAAACCGTCGGTAAAAAAGCCGCCGGTCTCGTCTAACCGGAAGTGATGCTTTTCGCATCACTTCACTTGTAAAGTATTATATTTTACTCTGGATAAACTGATCCATCTCATCGACGATCTCTTCGATCGTCCCCTCACCGCTGATCTTTTTGAGCAAGCCTTTGTCACCGTAAAACTTCTCGATCGCATCCAGCGGCTCCAAAAAGACTTTCATGCGGTTGTCAAACACTTCGTTGTTGTCATCGGCACCGCGTCCGCGTCCAAGAACCCTGTCTCGTGCTGTCTGCTCACTGACCACCACTTCGATGACCGCTTCAAGTTTGACATCCTGCTCATTTTGCAGATATTTGTCCAGCTCTTCCATCTGCTCCACACTTCTTGGAAAACCGTCTATCACAACCACATCTGTCGGCGCGCTTTTGATCGCATTGACAATCGTATCGATCACAATGTCGATCGGTACGAGATTACCGTTGTCGATATAAGATTTGATGATTTTTCCGCGTTCACTGCCGCTGGCGACTTCCGCTCTGAACATATCTCCCGTAGAGTAGTGGGTAATATTTTCATGACGCTCGGCGATCAACTCCGCATCTGTCGTTTTACCGCTTCCCGGTGCACCGATAATTAAAAACAGTTTTTTCACATCCCTCTCCTATGCTTTTCTTTTTTCTCTGATTCTGATATTAAGCTCTTTAAGCTGCTCCGGATCGACAAGGCTTGGCGCCTGCGTCAGAAGACACTGGGCACTCTGTGTTTTCGGAAATGCGATGACATCTCTGATAGAGCTGTTTTTGGTGATGAGCATCATCAGACGATCCAGACCGAACGCCAGACCCGCATGCGGCGGCGCACCGTATTTCAACGCTTCAACGAGAAAACCAAACTTCTCCTGCGCCTCTTCATCACTGATTCCCAGCAGTTTAAATACCTCTTCCTGAATCTCCGGTTTATGGATACGCACACTACCGCCACCGAGTTCCACACCATTGAGGACAATATCGTATGCAATCGACTCAATCTCTTCGACATACTCTTTGTCCAGATCTTTAGGCATTGTAAACGGATGGTGCAGTGCTTTGACACGCCCCTCTTCCACTTCGAACATCGGGAAATCCACGACCCATACAAATTCGAATACATCTTCAGGAATAATCTCCATCAACTCCGCCAGATAAATTCTGAAACGCCCCATATAGTCCAGTACCAGTTTCTTGTCACCCGCACCGAAGAAGACGACATCGCCTACTTTCATATCCGTCACTTTAATGATCTCCTGCAGATCCTCTTCCGTAAAGAACTTTGTCAAAGGACCTTTCAAACCGTCCTCTTTCAACTGGAAATACCCCAGACCGCTGGCACCGAACTGACGTACATAATCCTCAAAGCCTTTCATCTGGCGTTTGGAGAAGATATTGTCACCGTTCGGTACTTTCAGCGCTTTAATCCGGTTATGGTGCTTGTCTTTGGCGATACTGGAGAAGATCTCATTATCACATCTTTCAAAAATATCGATCACATCGACCATCGCAAGATCGTAACGAAGATCAGGCTTATCACTGCCGTACTTCTCTATCGCTTCATGATAGGTAATACGGTTAAACGGTGTATTGATCGTATAGCCGCACGCGGCAAATACCGCTTTGAGCATATCTTCAGAAACTTTGATCACCTCTTCCTGACCTGCGAAACTCAGTTCA
Source organism: Campylobacterales bacterium (assembly GCA_027080605.1). Classification (GTDB taxonomy): domain Bacteria; phylum Campylobacterota; class Campylobacteria; order Campylobacterales; family QNZT01; genus QNZT01. Next base: position 1,592 of record JALWRO010000030.1, on the reverse strand, counting down.
AGGTCGATCTGTGTAAACTCCGGCTGACGGTCGGCTCTGAGATCTTCATCTCTGAAACATTTCGCGATCTGAAAATAGCGGTCAAACCCCGCTACCATCAGCAACTGTTTGAAGAGCTGCGGAGACTGCGGCAATGCATAAAATTCACCGCCGTGTACACGACTGGGCACCAGGTAATCTCTCGCACCTTCCGGTGTCGATTTGGTCAAAACCGGTGTTTCCACTTCCAGAAAACCGTTTGCATCGAGCACATTTCTCGCCGCAATCGTCGCTTTGGAGCGAAGCAGGAAAGTGTCGAAAGAGCTCTTTTTACGTAAATCCAGATAGCGGTACTTCAGACGCGTCTCTTCACCGACATTGGTATCGTTGATGACAAACGGCAAAGGCTCGCTCTTGCTCTCTATGGTCAGATCTGAAACAACAATCTCGATCTTCCCGGTTTTCAGGTTGGGATTTTCCAACCCTTCCCCTCTCTCACGCACCTTACCCTTTGCGATCAGCACGAACTCATCCCGCACCTGACTCGCAACTTTATGCGCCTCTTCACTGTCCGCCGGATCACATACCAGCTGAACCAACCCGCTCTTGTCCCTGAGATCGATAAAGATAACCCCGCCGTGATCTCTGTAACTATTTGTCCAGCCGCACAACGTAACTTCTTTGCCGATATCACTCTCACTTACTTCGGTACAATAATGACTTCTCACTGTTTAATCCTATATTTTAGGTCTTTATTCAAAAACACGTATTTTAGCCAAAATAGCTGAAGGAGAGGTTTTGGAAGGTGAAGAAAACAACTGCCGTGCAAAACACGGCAGTGTTCAGGAGGTTAAATGATGGTGGATATAGCGTTCTTTGCATCACAAAAACTTGTTCGGGGCAGGAGTTCGCGTAGCAGTTTCACAATTGTCCCCGAACAACGTTTTGCAAAAGCGTATCGCTATACCATAGGCTGTCCATACAGAAGCACCCTGCCGGTTCCCCGGCAACTATTTAGATCGGTGTAAAAGGAGTGTCAAAGTGGTGCTTCTTGAAAAATATTATACCCGGGAAGTGTGTACTTTGTGTGTAGTAGTCAACTCTTCATGAAGTTTGTGTTCATGAAGAGTTGCACCCGGAAACGTACAGATACTTTTTGCGTCTTCACAGATAAAAAACCGTATACAGCCAGACCGAACTATATTTCGCTACAATGAAAAGGGCACAACTGATAATTATCAGTTGTGCCCTCAATTTAAGGAAAACTATGTCATTTACTTCACTCGGTTTATCGGCGTCGATTCTGCGCGCTGTCAAAGAGGAGGGCTACACCACGCCTACACCCATTCAAAAAGAGGCGATTCCTGTCGTGCTGGAAGGGCGGGATCTTTTAGCCGGCGCACAGACCGGTACCGGAAAAACTGCCGGCTTCACCCTGCCCTTGCTGGAACTTCTGCAAAATCACAAACCTGCCAAAGGAAAAAGACGCGTACGCGCACTGATCCTCACCCCTACCCGGGAACTGGCTGCACAAGTCGGTGAAAGTGTGGCGACATACGGGAAATATCTCCCCTTCACATCCACCATCATCTTCGGCGGAGTGGGTATAAACC
>JALWRO010000029.1 GCA_027080605.1 Campylobacterales bacterium | reverse complement strand
GATACCGCCTAAACAGTATGGAAACTGTGTCGCGTGTCATAATATAGAAGGTGCGGTCGGTGCGGGAAATATCGGTCCGGATTTGCATAACTATAAAAAGAATTTTATCGATACGAAAGTACGAGATTATCAGTATGTCTATCAACAGATTGCGGATTCGAGAATTCATGACAAAGATTCACGTATGACGATCAACCTGACGACGGGTTTGTTTACGCCTGAAGAGGTGTGTGCGATTGCTTCGTATGTTGTGAGTGAAAAAAAAGAAAAATAGAGCAATATCAATATACAGATATTAGTGCGATGAAGATGGATTTATGCATCTTTGCATCATTTTAGATTACAGAGGAGAAAAATATTATGAAAAGAAGAAGTTTTTTAAAAACAGTAGCAGCGACAGCGCCATTGGCGATGATGTCGGCACCAATGGTTTTGAGTGCAAAAGAAGCACCCAAAGGTCCCAATACGATGGATTTGAAAACAGCGCTGAAAACCATTACCGGAGGCAAAGCGGTCAAGGCTTCCGACAAAATCAAACTGACTGTCCCTGAGATTGCGGAAAACGGTGCGGTAGTACCGGTCAAAGTCAATGTTGATCATCCTATGGAAGCGAATAACTACGTCAAAACAATTCATGTATTTGCTACACAAAACAGCAATGTCCGATGTGCGGATGTGCATCTTACACCGATGAACGGCAAGGGATATTTTGCGACACGTGTCAAACTGGCAAAGAGTCAGAATGTGATGGCACTGGTAGAACTGAGCGACGGAACGTTTATCAAAGCGGAAAAACCGGTAAAAGTTACCATCGGCGGATGTGGTTGATCACAGCGCAGAGAAATCAAACAGGCATAAAAAAGAAAAAATAAAGGACAAAAAATGGGAAAAGCACTTGTAAAAATCAAACCGAAAAAGTATAAAGTCGGCGACATCGTCAAAGTAGATTTTATCGCAATCCATCCAATGGAAACGGGAATGCGTAAGGACAAAAAGACAGGAAAAATTATTCCTGCGAAGTATATCAACGACGTGAAGTTCTATTATAACGATAAACTCTTTACGAGCATGGATATCTGGGAGTCAACTTCTACCAATCCCTATCTGTCTGTCAATCTGAAAATTACCGAACCGGGTAAAGTGAAGGTGACATATAAAGACAATACCGGAGAAGGTGGAGAGAAGAGCAAAAAAATCAAACCAAAAGCGTAAGGAGCGGTTATGAAAAAAATAGTACTAACAGCAGCACTGCTTGTTTCGACATCGCTCATGGCGGCAGACTCGTCTCAGTTTAGCATGAGTGCCGCGGATCGTGCGATGTACCAGGAGATGCTGGAAAACAATCCTGCCGACATTTTTGTCGATGAAGGCAGCGAGTTGTTCGACGAGCTGGTGACGGAAGATGGACTGGCGAAATATCTGGGAATCGAAACGAAAGATTTACCAAAATATATTGCCGGTTTTCCGCGCTACGTCAAAAATCTTGACATGGTAGCAGGACTGGATCAGGTGATGCAAGCCATCATGTGCGAGCACGGCAAGAAGCCTTTCAAGCTTAAAAGCAAAAAGATGTTTGCCATGCTTGCCTATGCAAAATCACTGGCGAACGATGAGAAGATCAACCTCGATGTCAATGCCGACGAGCACATCAAAGCGGCGTACAAACTGGGTGAGCATATGTACAATACACCCCGCGGCGGTCGCGGACTGGCATGTCTGAGCTGTCACTCCGACGCTACGGTCGGGCTGGCGCGGAGAGCGCAGATTTTGCCAAATCTCGGTAAAGTCAACGCAGCGGGAACCTGGCCTGCATATCGTATGACGAAATCATCGCTCAGAACACTTCAGAGACGTTTTCAGGGGTGTATGAAAAATGCACTGATGGCGGTTATTCCGATCGGTTCCAAAGAGATGGTGGCGCTGGAAGTTTACGTCACCAACATGGCAAAAGGGAAGCCCATCGCTATTCCCGGTTTGAAAAGATAGGGGCTCTTCATGGATATCAACAGAAGAGACTTTATGCAGATTGCCGCGGCGCTGGGATTGTTCGCAATCTCGGCACCCGGCTCTCTGATGGCGGCTGAAAATGCCAAAGAGAAGCTGAAACATCTCAGTTTCAAGGATATTATGGCGATCGAACCCAAGGGTAAGGCAACGATTTTGCACATCTGCGACATGCATGCGCATATCAAGCCGCTTTACTGGAGAGAGCCTTCGACGCTGATCTCCGCGC
>JALWRO010000028.1 GCA_027080605.1 Campylobacterales bacterium | reverse complement strand
TTCAGGTTCCGGTTTATAACAATCTTCAGGCGGGACATTTTCCGGTGTTCCATCGACATTGACGACATTGAGTTCCGGGGTGAATCAGCTCACGCAATCTCTTTTGCACAACCATCTTCGTTGTCATCAGACTCATCGAACAGCCGTGACACGTACCGGTCAGCTCGATATACACCGTACCGTTTTTCACACATAAAAGTTTGATATCTCCATCGTGGGAAAGAACATACTCTTTGACTTTGGGAAGGTGGTATTTGACCGCTTCATAGATATCTTCATCCAAAAAGGTCATGATAAATCCTTTGTTATGATTTTTATAATTTTAGAAAATGATACACCTTTCCGGCTTAATTAGGAGTCAATAGGTCTTATTTAATCCGACCATCCGTATAATCGATAACCGTGAAGTCAAAAGTCATTCTCATACTCACAGGCGGTGCACTGGACGGTTCGAATGATTCACAAAACGGCTACCTTATACGTGGCGGTCGTATGAATAAACCTGTACCACAACAAACGGATCTATTACAGAGAGTACGGACACAGGCGACCTGCACCATGCCCCAAAACTCAAAGGCATCGACGATTCCGGCACATGGCAGCTTTGGAAAAAAGTGGCGAAAAAAGATCCTTCATTTGGAAATCCCGGCGTATTTTGTGACAATATCGACTTGCAAAAATGGTACTCTTTTACCGTTACGCTTAACGACACCACTTTTCATGACTATATGGAAGATTTTTCGGGAAATACCGACGGCACCGGCGGACTGGTCACCCTCACCGACTCCAACTGGCTCATGTCATTTGTCATCGCACGACAACCGCACTTCCCCGATCAACCCAAAAATATCAAAGTGTTCTGGGGCTATGTTCTCTACCCTGACCGCATCGGAAACCATATTAAAAAGAAGATGAGCGAATGCAGCGGTGAAGAGATCCTCGAAGAGCTGTGGTATCACCTTAAAATTGAAGATCTCATGACACCGGTAATGCAAAGCGGCAAAGTGGTCAATTGTATACCTGTCAGTATGCCTTTTATCGATTCACTCTTTATGCCACGCGCCTTTGGAGACCGCCCTTTTGTCATACCCAAAGGCTCTGAAAACTTCGCATTTCTGGGGCAGTTTACAGAAGTGGAAGATGACTGCGTCTTTACCGTCGAATACTCCGTACGCACCGCACAGGAAGCAGTCTATGGATTTTTCGACTGTGACAAAGAGCCGATCCCGGTTTATGTCGGCGCACACAATCCCATCGCGATGATGAAAGCGGCTCAGGCAATCAGCGAGTGAACAGTATCAGGTCAACGCTTCTAAGACAATTTCCGCAGCCTCTTTGGTCAATTGCTGCAAATGTTCCTGTGATCAAAAACTCTCAGCATAAATCTTGTAGATATTTTCCGTACCCGACGGTCGTACGGCGATCCATCCGTCTGCACTGACAATCTTCAGCCCTCCGAGTGGATCGACGCCGATTTGAGCCTTGCTGTACGGATTGCATCCAGATCGACAATTTCGACCAGGTGGGTTGTGTGACGGAGTGATGACAATACCGTCAGCCGTTCCACCTTCACCGGACTATTATGTTCGAGAAAGTCTCCTTTCATAACAATATGTGAAATCATAATATATTTTACTTTGTTGCCTTTTTTTGCTCTAAATTAAAGCGTTTTTTGTAACAAATAGCACTTTTGTTAATTAGGTAACAGATCTATTCCTTATAATTGACTATAATTCTGGTGTAAGTTAATATAAGGTTCATCAAATTTCAATGCTATGTCGAGTTGATATAGCTTATGTCTGATAGACTAAACTACAACATGAGCATGAAACTACACCACTTATGAGAAAGGTGCCTCTGAGGAGGTCTGTAAAACCGTAATTAAAAAATCAAACCGAAAGGATCAACGATGAAAAAAGAGCAACTGATCGCAGTCTACGACAATCATGATGATGCGGCACAAGCCGTCGAAGCGCTTCTCAAAGCCAAAGTCCCCAAAGAGACGATCTCGGTACTCGGCAAAGGGGAAGGCGGAGAACCCAAAGATGAATTTGAACTCAATAAAGAGAATGAAGACATTGCCTACTGGGGCAAACAGGGTGCCTTCTGGGGCGGACTCTGGGGCTTTTTGATGGGAGCATTTTTCTTTTTCATTCCCGGATTCGGTCCGCTTGTCGCCACCGGTCCCGTCATCGCATCACTCGCGGGAGCACTGGGCGGTGCGGCAGTCGTTGGAAG
>JALWRO010000027.1 GCA_027080605.1 Campylobacterales bacterium | reverse complement strand
GGCGGCGAAAGAGACGGGACTCTCGACCAAGACCAAAGTGGTCACGGGCGGCGGCGATGTGCAGCTGGGCTCCGCGGGACTTGGGATCGTTCATGAAGGAGAGGCGGCGATACTGGGCGGCTCCTTCTGGCAGCAGATCGTCAATATCAAAAGCACTGTCACCCCGCCCGAAGATATGAGCGTGCGGGTCAATCCCCACGTCATCCCCGGACTCTCACAGGCAGAGGGGATCACCTTCTTCAGCGGACTGGTTATGCGCTGGTTTCGCGACGCCTTCTGCGACGCCGAAAAAGCCGAAGCCAAAAAACGCGGCATCGACCCCTACACCCTGCTCGAAGAGCGCGCCGAAGCGGTACCCGTCGGCTCCCACGGCATCCTCCCCATCTTCAGCGACAGCATGCGCTACGGCAACTGGTACCACGCCTCCCCCTCGTTTCTGAACCTCTCCATCGATCCCGCCGTCTGCAACAAATCGAGTATGTTCCGAAGCCTCGAAGAGAACGCCTGCATCGTCTCCAAAATCAATCTGGAGAAAATCGAAGCTTTTACCGGTATGCAGATCGACACCCTCGTCTTTGCCGGAGGCGCCAGTAAAGGGGAACTCTGGTGCCAGATTCTCAGCGATATCACCGGCTGCAAAGTCAAAATCCCAAAAATCACCGAAGCCACCGCTCTCGGATCCGCTATGAGTGCGGGTGTGGGTGCAGGTATTTATGAGAATCTTGAAGAGGCAGCGAAAAAGCTGGTTTCATGGGATAGGGAATATTTACCTGATGAAACAAATCATGAAGCTTACAAAGAGATACGAAAAAAATGGGAAAAAGCTTATGCCGTACAATTAAAACTGGTTGATGAGGGGGTTACGCAAAGTATGTGGAAAGCACCGGGATTATAATGAGAGTCTAAAAAAATTTGGTTGCGGGAGACGGATTTGAACCGCCGACCTTCGGGTTATGAGCCCGACGAGCTACCGAACTGCTCTATCCCGCGACAATGAAAGTGGATGGGGTAGAGGGACTCGAACCCCCAATACACTGGACCAAAACCAGATGCCTTACCATTTGGCCATACCCCAATAAATATTTGAGTATCCCTCAAATTGGAGTGTGATTATATTCATTTTTTTCTTATTTGTCAAGGGTTTTTAGAATTTTTTTGTATAATTTTCAAAAATTTTGGAGCAACCATGCCAATCAACCGTGTCAAAGAAGCAATAGAAGAGATCAAAAAAGGAAATATTGTCATCATGATCGATGATGAAGACAGAGAAAATGAGGGGGATCTGGTCTATGCCGCTACCTTTTCCACACCTGAAAAGGTTAACTTTCTGGCGACAGATGCGAAAGGTTTGATTTGTGTCGCACTAAGCAAAGAGATTGCTCAGAGACTTGACCTCGCCCCGATGGTGACCAAAAATGACTCTTCCTATGAAACCGCTTTTACCGTTTCTGTCGATGCAAAAGAGTGTGAGACCGGTATCTCCGCCTATGAAAGAGACTTAACGATTCGCTTGCTGGCCGATTACAACACCAAACCGACAGATCTGGTACGTCCCGGGCATATCTTCCCTCTAATCGCCAAAGACGGCGGTACACTGGTACGCACCGGGCATACAGAGGGTTCGGTGGACTTGTGTAAAATGGCGGGTATCTCCGAAGCAGCCGTGATCTGCGAAATCATGAAAGAGGACGGTACGATGGCACGTCGTGACGACCTTGAGATTTTCGCCCAAAAACACGATTTGAAGATTGTCTATATTTCAGATATCGTCGAATACCGTATGGAACATGAATCACTCATTCAGGTGGTGGCGGAGTGCAACAGTGACTTCATGAACATTCCTGCGCGAAGAGTGGACTTTTTGGATCACAACGAAAATCACCATGTCGCCTATGTTTTCAAAAATGGTGATGAACCGTTGCAAAATGTACGTTTTCACAATATCGGTACCGATCTTGACCTTTTTGCACATCACCGCTATGAGTCCATCTTTAAAAGTGTGGAGATCATGAAAAAAGAAGGTGGTGCACTGATTTTTCTGGAAAAATCCGCCAATGAAAATCCCTACATGAAAGAGTACGGGATCGGGGCGCAGATACTCAAATATCTGGGATTTAAGGAGATCAAATTACTGGTAACGAAAAGAAAAAGGGAATTTGTAGGAATCAGCGGCTTCGGGCTGCATGTCGCTGAGGAAGTGGAACTGTAAAATCCGATAGAGAGTTGAAAAACTCTCTATACTATGCTACCTGCCGACCATTCTCCTGAGAAAGAATGGCTTTTAAACTTCTGATCTTTTTTGCGTAAACATCCATTTCCTGCTGGATGACAGACTCTTCAAATACATCGTCCGCCCACTGTAATTCGCTCTTTTTATCTTTATATTTACGCATATACTCTTCAAGCTCTTTGTGATAAAGCTCTCTTTTTGCAGGTTCTAAACTGATAACTTTTTGATTCATAGGCATAACTCCTCTATATTTACACACTTGCCACGAATATGCACTTTTGCATACTCTACAATTTTTCCATGAAATCGTGAATAAATTGTGGAAACAGGAAGCTCTTTGCCATAAAGTTTACTAATATTCGTCAAGTTTGATAAAACACCTTCTGTCAACCAGTTTTGAATTGCTTCATAACTTTCAAAATCGTACCCGAAAGCACCCAGTATTCTCTGGGTATAGCTGTCCACGACCATCGCTTCCCTGCCGCAGGCATACGATAAAATCGAGTCTGCAGTCTCCTCACCGACTCCTTTTTGACTCAACAGCCACGTTCTGTCCACTTCCTGTTGAAAAGTTTCAAAACTCCCGAAATCTTCCCGAATATTGCGACATAGCTGTTGCAGACGCTTGGCTTTGGTATTGTAAAAACCGCTCGGTTTGACAAGTGTCTGAAGCTGCTTTATATCGGCATCCGCGAGTGCTTCAAGTGTCAGCAAATCCGCATTTTTAAGATTTTCCAGCGACTTTTCCACTTTTTCCCATTTGGTCTGTTGCGTCAGCAGTGCGCCCGGTACCACTTCAAACGTCAGTGCGTTGGGCCACCAGAGCGGATCGCGCTCCTCTTTGATATATCCCAGCTTTTTAAGTGCCGCCAAAAGTTCATAGCTATTTGTCAATTGCATCGTTACTCCCTGTATGCTGTTTGTGAAATTTCCACTTCTCTGTCATCGTATGCTTTGATTTTAAACGCTTCGATGCACTTGCCCTCTTCTATTTCAAAAATCACGCCCTGGAGGATTTTTTTACACTGGTTCGGTACGTCAAATTTCCCTCCGACACTGGTCAGAAAGCGATCCAGCGGCTGTTTGGTATCCATCCCGATCACATTGTCACGGCATCCGGTCAAACCGACATCCGTCACATAAAAGGTACCTTCGTCTATGACCAGATCATCTGTCCCGACATGGGTATGGGAGCCGCAAATGGCACTCACTTTGCTTTTGAGCATGGCAAAGAGTGCACGTTTTTCACTGGTCGCTTCTGCATGAAAATCGATAAAGATATTGTTATAGCCCTTATCCCGCAAACGCGCCACCTCATCGACGATCATCGTAAAAGGATTGTCAACCATCGGCATCGTGTAGTAACCCATCAGGTTAATGACAACCAATGTTTCTCCTTCGACATCCACATAGGCGATGCCTTTCCCGGGTGCCGCTTTCGGATAGTTCAGCGGTCTGAGAATGTTTTCATTTTCCAAAAGCGGGATGATGTCTTTTTTATCCCAGCTGTGATTTCCGCCGGTAAAAAGATCGACGCCTGCATTGAAAAGCTCTTTGGCATTTTTAATACTCAAACCAAACCCGTGACTGGCATTTTCACCATTGACAATCACCAGATCGGGTGCATATTTTTCTCTGATTTTTTTCAGATGCTGCTTGAACATGATACGTCCGGGTTTGCCGACCAGATCGGCAATATAAAGTATTTTCAAATATATTCCTTTGTCTTCATGAAACTATTTCAAATGCGTTACTTTGTTTCTAAATTTTTGCGATTATATCGCTTTTCTGAGCAAAAACAAATAATGACTCTACTATAATAGCCCATTATTATAAAAAGGTATTTTAACGATGAAAGACCAGACAAAATTACTTCATGTCGGCTATGACAAAGATGCGCAGCGCACGATGGAAGTTCCCATTTATCAGACAACGGCATACGAGTTCAAAGACGCGCAGCATGCGGCAAATCTCTTCGAGTTGAAAGAGCTGGGCAATATCTACACCAGACTGATGAACCCGACAACCGATGTTTTCGAAAAACGGTTTGCGGCACTTGAAGGCGGTGCAGCCGCTATCGCTACAGCCAGCGGTATGGCAGCCATCTTCAATACAATCGTCAACGTCGCGGAAGCGGGAGATAACATTATCTGTGCCAGTAAACTTTACGGTGGTACCGTGACACTGACCGGACACACCATCAAACGTTTCGGCATCGAAGCACGCTATTTCGATGTGCATAAACCCGAAGAGCTGGAGTCTTTGATAGATGAAAAAACCAAACTGATCCTTTTTGAAAGCATCACCAATCCCAGCATCGACGTACCCGATTTTGATGGTATCGTGAAAATCGCCAATGCGCACGGTATTCTCACTGTCGTTGACAATACCGTCGCCACACCGATCCACTGCAAACCTTTCGAACTGGGCTGTGATATCAGCGTCCATTCAACCAGTAAATACACGACTGGACAGGGGCTGGCGATTGGCGGTGTGATTGTCGAGCGTGAAAATCTGGTAGAGAAAATCAAAAGCAATCCGCGATACTACCATTTCAATGAACCGGATGCCAGCTACCACGGTCTGGTCTATACTGACGTACCTTTGCCGCCTTTTACACTCCGTACAAGACTGGCGCTTCTCAGAGATCTCGGCGCGGCACCGAGTCCGTTTAACAGCTGGCTTTTCATTCAGGGTCTGGAGCACTTGCCGCTTCGCATGAAACAGCACAGCCAAAATGCACAGGCGGTAGCCGAATTTCTGGAGGCGCACCCGAAAGTAAAAAAAGTGAACTATCCGGGTCTCAAAAGCGATGTGAACTATCCTTACGCGCAAAAATATATTAAAGGCGGTTGCAGCGGACTTTTGAGTTTTGAAGTGGAAAGTTACGAAGAAGCGGTGAAAATTGTCGATAAAACGGAACTCTTTTCACTGGTAGTCAATATCGGTGACAGTAAATCGATCATCACCCACCCTGCGAGCACCACACACCAGCAGCTCTCTCATGAAGAGTTGCTGGCAGCCGGCGTACCGGAGGGGTTGGTTCGACTCAGTGTAGGACTTGAAGACAGCGAAGATCTGATTGCCGACCTGAAGCAGGCACTTGAGGGCTAATTGAAAGTTACGACACAGACAGAGCACTTTACCAACCCTCTCTATCTGGAAAGCGGGCGGATACTGGAGCCTTACGACCTCACCTATGAAACATATGGTGCCCTGAACAGTGACAAGAGCAATGTTGTAGTTGTGTGTCACGCCCTGACAGGCAGCCACCATGCCGCAGGTACCTATGAAGGCGATATCAAACCCGGATGGTGGGACGGGATGATCGGTGACGGCAAACCGATCGATACGCAAAAATATTTTGTCATCTGTGTCAATGTCATAGGCAGCTGTTTCGGTTCTACCGGTCCCATGTCTGAGATGTACCCCACCAGTGAGCCCTACCGGCTGAAATTTCCGGTTATCACTATCAGCGACATGGTCAAAGCGCAGAGGATTCTTTTCGACCGTATCGGCATCCACCACGCCCATGCGGTAATCGGCGGTTCGATGGGCGGTATGCAGGCTTTGTGTTTTGCCATAGAGCATCCCAATTTCGCCAAAAAGCACATTGTTCTGGCAAGTACCTATGCCACGCAGCCGTGGGCAATCGCTTTTAACAAAGTGGCACGTGAAGCGGTTATCAAAGATCCGGCTTTTCAAAACGGTCTCTACGATCCTAAGGAGATTCGGGAAAACGGTTTTCCGGGATTTGCCACAGGCAGAATGTGTGGACACATCAGCTACCTGAGCCCAACATCGATGCAGACGAAATTCGGCAGAGAGTATGTGGAAACCGACGGTCTTTATGAACTGTTCGGGCGGTTTCAGATAGAGCGTTATCTGGACTATAACGGTATGAACTTCGTGCAGTGGTTCGATCCGCTCAGTTTTCTCTATATCACCAAAGCGATCAATATTTTCGATGCAACACGAAACTACGACTCGCTGGAAGATTCTCTGGGCAGGATCAATTCTGAAATGTATCTCTACGCATTTAAAAGCGACTTGCTTTTTTTGCCGGAGGAGATGAAAAAAATAGAAACAACACTGCACAATATCGGGAAAAGTAATCTGGTATATTATGAAGAGGTTGACAGCAACTACGGTCACGACGCCTTTTTGGTGGAACTTGACAAATTTGCGCACAGCGTAACCAAAGCACTGGAGGAAGAGAGATGAGTGAAGAGAAGAAAGAGATCAGTTTCGAGCAAAAGATTGCACACGCAAAAGAGATTCTGGAAAAACTGATGAATCCGGAAATCACACTGAGTGAAAGTGTCGCGTACTATAAAGAGGGCATCAAAGAGTTGCAGGAAGCTACCAAACTGCTGGAAAATGCTAAACTGGAATTTGAAGAGTACAGCAAGGAAGATTCATGAGAATCGCAGCCCTGCAACTCTCCACCCTGCCCCTGAGCAACACGAAACTGGACAATTACCTCCGGACTTGCAGCCAAAAAGGGGTGCGTATTGTCGTACTGGCGGAGTATGTACTCAATACATTTTTCAAAGAGCTCAAAAGCATGCCTAAGATGCTCATTGCAGAACAGAGCCGCCACAAGATCGAAGCGCTGTCGCATTATGCGCAAAATTATAACCTGATTATTGTCGCACCGATTGTCCTGGTCGAAGAGGGAAAAGTCTATAAAGCGATCGGGAAATTCACCCCCGAAGGTGTCGAATTTGTCAACCAGAATTTTCTGATAAACTACGAACACTGGGATGAAAACAGCTTCTTTGACAACGAGAAGAGCGATGCTATCTCTTTTATCCATTTTACCTACAACGGTGTAACTTATGCCGCGATCAACGGTTTTGACATTCACTTCGATCAGGTGTGGATCGAGATGGTCAAAAAAAGTGTCGATGTGGTACTCATACCTTCGGTCTCTACTTTCGGATCCAACCAGCGCTGGAATGAGATTCTCAAATCGAGAGCGCTTTTGAACAGTATGTATATTTTGCGTGTGAATCGTGTGGGAACCTACAGTGACGATGAAAGCCTCTGGAAATTTTACGGTGAAACGTACCTCATCAACCCTTTCGGGGAGATCGAAAAATCGCTTAACTCCAAAGAGGAACTATTGATCATGAATATCCATAAACATGAAGTGACTGCTGCACGGGAGACCTGGAAATTTCAGGAACAGCTGAAAGAGCGGGAAATCATATGAATGCCTACTTTCACAGACAGATTCAGCTCTGGGGCGAAGAGATACAACAGAACCTCCAAAAGAGGGAGATTGCCATTATCGGCTGCGGCGGACTCGGATGTTCACTGGGGATAGCACTGGGAAGCAGCGGTATCGGAACGATTCATCTCATCGATTTTGACAAAGTAGAAGTACACAATATTCACCGCCAGATAGCCTTTACCAAAGAGGATGTCGGCGCATATAAGTGTGAAGCACTCGCCAAAACAATCGAATCCAGGTCAGACTTTGTCACCACCAAACCTTTTATTGGAGATTTTGAGGCATTTACCCAAACGGGGATCATTCCGGATTTGATTATCGATGCGACGGACAACCTGCCGGTACGGGCGACTATCGATACTTTTGCGAAATCAGTGCAGAGACCGTGGCTCTACGGTTCAGTGGAAGCGTTTCACGGGCAAGTCTGCTTTTTCGAGGAAAGTGATTTCAGTGCATTCAACATCAGCGACAAAGCACCTGCCGGTATTGCCGCCCCGATTGTGATGTTCATCGCATCACTTCAGGCAAACCTTGCCCTGCGCTATCTTGCAGGACTTGCAATTCAAAAAGATTTGTTGTATTATCTCTACTTTGACAATGCGGGAGAGTTGATCACCCAAAAGTTTAAAATGCCAAAAAAGTAAAGGGTGCCTCTAAAGAGATGGAAGAAGAGAAAAAGAAAAAGCTGAAAGAGATAGAAGAGTTGCTGGCAACATACGGCGGTGAGCCAGAGATTGCACCCTATGTCCTGAAATACCTTTCACTCGAAGAGCTCGATTCGATCTTGCTCAATCTGCTGAAACAGCAAAGCAATGTCATCGAAGAAAATCATGAGTGGCTGCAACAGTTTAAAAAAAGAGAAATTTAAAATATAGATAGAAAGAAGCAGCAAAAAGGAAGTTCTCTTCCTTTTCACGGCATATTTTTAGTAATTGATTGTCGCTGTGATGAATTTCAGCTTGCAGTTACTGATTTTTGAGAATGTGTTACAACCACATTTTGCATAGTTTTTGTATCCTACAAGTACTTGCTCTTCGATTGACTGATATACAGTTTTACATTTTGTCAGGAAACATCTTTTAGAAACAACGATACCGCCTGTTGTACAAGCATCTACACCACTTTGTTTATAATCTACTTTGCTTTTTTGTTGCTCTTCCCAACACTCTTTATGAGGGATTTTTTTAATTACCGTTTTATAGATAGGTTCACATTTTACTACGGGAAAATTACACTTGATTGAACCTGCCTGCAAACTTGCTGCTACACCTAATCCTACTACGACTGCTAAAACCTTGTTCATTTGAACTCCTTTGATTTAATTTTTACTCTGACAGTATAAGTCATATGGCAGATAGTGTCAATTAACATAATTAATTATTATTATTACACTAATATCTCTTTAGATGAAATAATTTACAATTGTCAGATATTTTTCAGTTTAAACCTTAAACGAAGGGCAAAAAAGAGCCTGTTTTAGGTGCTTTTTTTGCAATTTCTGAAGTAATCTTTATAAAAAGTATGTAAAATCGAAACAAATTGATCAAAATTTTGTCTGACTGA
>JALWRO010000026.1 GCA_027080605.1 Campylobacterales bacterium | reverse complement strand
CTGCGGGAGTTTTGTAAAACACTTGACGGCTTCAAAATTGCCGAA
Organism: Campylobacterales bacterium; assembly: GCA_027080605.1. Classification (GTDB taxonomy): domain Bacteria; phylum Campylobacterota; class Campylobacteria; order Campylobacterales; family QNZT01; genus QNZT01. Next base: position 2,199 of record JALWRO010000026.1, on the reverse strand, counting down.
CTCGACCTCAAATACCGCCAGGGCGGCGACCTGCTCAAAGGGGACGCGCAGAGCGGGAAAAGTTTTGTCTGGTTTGATCCTTTGGAAGATGAAGCGATACTGGAAGAGGCGCAAAAAAGGATGGTTTGGTATGCTGCACTGTAGAGTGTTTCATATGTGGAATATTGATGAGCAAAGAGATGGTATCTACGCGGGAGCGATCAAAAGAGACAATGATGTCCGCTTTGTGCGGTTTGTCGGCTGCTTTCATGAAGAAGCCGAAAGCCACGAGCAGCAACAGAGCCGCGGTGCCTGTTGCTAAAAGTGCTGTCAGGAGTTTTTTAAACCATCCCAAAATAGGCAAGTACCTGATAGGTTCCGGCGGAGCAGATTGCGGCAAATACACCTGCGAGGAGGTCGTCTCCCATCACACCCAGCCCGCCTTTGACTTCCCGGTCGATACGTCCGATTACCGAAGGTTTCCAGATGTCGAAGAGTCGAAAATAGAGTACCGAAAAAACAATCTGCAGCCAGGTTGCGCCGCTCATGGAGAGTGCCAGCCAGATACCCGCTACTTCGTCAATGACAATTTCACTGGCGTCATGAAGTCCGCTTTGGGCTTCTTCTTTGTTGATCTCATTGACGGCGATGAGACTTAAAAGAACGGTTGCCAGAAAGAGGGTGGTCGGCGGGAAGTAGTAGAGGATAGGTAGTGCGGCGATGGCGCCGGCGATGGTGCCCCAGGTTCCCGGCGCTTTGGGCAGCAGTCCGGTATAGAAAAATGTCAGAAAAAGTTTGCGCATGAGTTCCCTTTCAGGTAAGTGATACAGTCTGGTGAAGTTTCATGATTTCCAGGTAAAACTTCTCCTCTGTCATCTCCTCCAACAGTCCTTCGCTCGGAAAGAAGTTGTTGAACTTCTGTATGATTTTGTCAAAACGGTTTGGATAGAGATTGCTCAGCAGAATAGCAGAAATCTCCTTTCTGACAAGTACAGCCGGCGGGAGTACACCGGCGTTGAGCAGTTCGAGGATAAATTCGGAATTGTAGGCAATATGGTGATGGCTGCCGTGCGGGCAGGTTTTGGTACTGACGAGGGTTTTGCACTCATTGCAGTAGACAAACTCGTTACTGACGTTGATATGGATGTTGAGGTCAGGGTACTGATCGACGATCGACTTGGTGCCGGTTTTGTCGTAGTAGAGTCCGATGCCCGCATGGTTTTGTCCGACTGCCAGATCGGTACAGCCGAAGTTTCGCGCGGCGATGGCGTCAAGGATGATGTTGTTAAATCCGGCAAAGATATAGGTGTTTTCAAACGGTACGATCAGCACTTTGTTTCTGGGCAGGAAGTTGTCCACAAAATATTTGAGTACTTTCAGCCGTAGTTCGTAAGAGTACTTATCTTTTTTGTAGGGTTTGAGCAGGAAAAGTACCAGCATATCGCTCTGTTCGAGTGTCATGCGGATAAAGCGTTCGTGTCCTCTGTGCAGCGGCTTTGCGGAGATCATGATAGCGGAAACTTTTTTTGCCCGGGTGCGTTCTGTCATGAGCGATATGGCGTTTTTGACACTGCGGATGGCACTGCAGTCAATCTTGTATTCGCCGCTGACAGCATATTTTCCCAGACGGTTGAGGGTATCTTCGACACCGGGATGGCTGGGATCGGTGGTGCCGAAAATCTTTTCGATACGTTTCATTCTGTCGATTTCGAAAATATCTTCCACCACGATCTCTCCGCGGTTTTCACCGTCGACGACAATGTAGAGCAAGTCACCCTTTTTCGCTTGCCTGAGAACGTTTTCATTACGGGTACCGGCGGGTGCGAGAATGAAGGAAAAAGGGAAAAAACTCCCTTTATAGTGTGCGGTTTTGTCGACTTCTTCCGCCTCTTTTTTGTTCATGAGTTTATCGACGGGCGAGAGGATGCCCTCTTTTGCCATCGCAAGCGTGGTCAGCGCTTCGTTGTCGATGTGTATTTCGTTATTTCTTTTTGGAGATCCCATACTTCTTTCGTTTTTCCCATAAGCTTTTCCTCGAAATACCGAGTTTCTTGGAAAGCTCTGTATCCGGAAATTTGTTTTGATATTTGACGATGATATATTTGACATAGTTTTCGATCGAGAGGATATCGCCTTTTTCAAAGACACCTTCGTCGTTTTTGACTTCGATACTCTCTATATCTTCGGTTTCATCGTTCAAATCGGTGCTTGAGAGTATAA
>JALWRO010000025.1 GCA_027080605.1 Campylobacterales bacterium | reverse complement strand
TCTGAAGCGTGAATAAAACCCAAACCAAATGTCTCACATACTTTTTTACTTGCTACTTCGCCGATATGCTCGATACCCAAGGCATTGACAAAACGCCAGCAGGGAGCACCTTTGACAGAGGCAATCGCATTGAGAAGATTTTGTGCTTTTTTGTGTTTAAACCCTTCCAGCTGTAACAGTTTCTCTTCCGTCAGATAAAAAATATCCGGCAAACTTTTGACTAACCCTGCTTCATAAAGCTGCTCGACAATCTTTTTGCCAAGCCCTTCAATATTCAGACACTGTTTTGATGCGAAATAAATGATCGAGTTCACCACCCTCGCCGGACAATCGAGGTTTTGACACTTGATCAATGCACCCTCGTCCAGCAACTCTTTGCCGCACACCGGGCAGTGTGTCGGACGTGCTATCTGCTTTTCATGACCGGTTCGGTACTGTGTCAGTACTTTGGTAATCTTCGGTATCACATCACCGCTGCGAATGATGATGACTGTATCGCCGATGCGCACATCTTTACGCTCGATCTCGTCAAAGTTGTGCAGTGTCGCTCTCTCGACAATTACCCCTTCGATCTCCACAGGTTCCAGTACCGCAACAGGCGTCACCACACCGGTACGTCCGACTTGCAGTATAATATCTTTGATTTTCGTCATCTTTTCGATTGCGGGAAATTTATAGGCACACATCCAGCGCGGAAACTTCACGGTATATCCCAAAACTTCCTGCAACGCGATCTCATCAACTTTAACAACCATACCATCCATCATGACGGGAAAATCGTCCCGAAGGCGTACCGCTTTTTCATACTCTTTCTCGATACAATCCACCTCTTTGCACATATCATGAAACGGCGGTTCGATAAAGCCCAGCTTGTAAATAAACTGCATTTTCTGACTTAAAAGCGGAAAATCGAGCTTGTTTTCTCCCACGCCCCACGGATAGAAAAAGAGTCTCCTTTTGGCGGTAATTTTCGGATCGAGCTGACGCAGACTTCCCGCCGCCGCATTTCGGGGATTGGCAAAAACGGGTTCACCTGCTTCAACACGCTCTTTGTTCACCGCGTCAAAATCATCTTTGCGTATCACCACTTCCCCCCGGATTTCAATCAACTCTTTATAGTCAATACGGATAGGGATGGCTCTGATGGTTCTGGCATTTGCCGTGACATCTTCTCCCTCTATTCCGTCGCCGCGGGTAATTGCCTGTTTCAGTAGCCCGTTTTCATAAATGAGGTTGAGACTCGCTCCATCAAATTTCGGTTCACAATAGTAAGTGGGTTTTTTATCGACATTTTTTTCAACCCGGTTGATCCACTCCACCAACTCTTCATGGCTAAAAACATCTTCCATACTCCACATGCGCTTAATGTGCTTCGCTTTGCGGAAACCTTCGAGCAACTCCCCTCCCACACGCTGTGTCGGTGAGTCCGGCAGTATGAGATCGGGGTGTTCCTCTTCGAACTTCTCTACTTCACGGTAGAGTTTGTCATACACTTCATCGGGTACCAGAGGGTTGTCTTCGACATAGTACGCATGGGCATATTTTTTGAGTAATTCTACTTTTTCTCTGTATTCTTCAGGTCTCATCTGCTTCCTTTTGTAAAGAGATAATACTATTTTTTAACAAAAAAAATTCCATTTTTCTTGACTTTTTACGCTATTTGCCGATCTTCTTTACAACATGAAATAAACGAGGTATCTATGTTTACAGCTATCAAAAAACAGTTGAAAGATTATCAGTCGTGGCTGGATATTGCCGCCGATATCGACCTGACACCGTACAAAGTCATCAACCGTTTCGATTTTCCGACTTTCACGTTTGTCTTTTTCGCTATGCTATTTGGCTATTTTCTAACCGTGCCTTTTCACCCGAACCTGACACTTTTTGCAATGATACTCCATATTGTATTAGGGGTCAATATACTCAAAGCACGCGCTATTGTAGCAAATGCACTCGATAAACTGGCAGCCGACCAGCCGTTAAACGACAAAGTTGCACAGTTTCTCAACCATCAATACTCCCTCTTCCTCGTTTCACAGGGCAAAAATCCTCTGACAGAAGAGCAGATAGAACGTCTGGAAGTTCACAAAGCACACTTTACAGGCGGTATTGTCACCAGAAGCGGCAGAGGTGATTCGATCAAACGTTTCAGAAAAGCGTTTTTAAAACGGGAGAAGATGTTTTTTAACGTACTGTTTGCAATTTTGGTTGTGACGGAACTGTTTATTGTATTTTAAAAGGTGACAAAGGGCATATGCCCTTTGTCTGAGGAGATTTCTAACAAGAATGATTAGAAGTTTTTAGCGAGGATAACTCTGAAGTGATTTGTATCGTCTTTCAGACCTGCATTTGCAACAGCACCTTCAGTCACACTTCTGTTCATATAGATCAATTTTGTGTTGATACCTGCAAGCTTAGTTGCGTAAATCACATCTAACTCGTCAACATTCTGCATTGCAGCATTGGTAACATCATTTTCACACGAGTTGTATTGCGCAATAAATTTACCGATACCATCAACCTTGACAGCAGCTCTAACTTTCCATGCATCTGAACCAGGAACAGCTACAGCTGTACCATCAGTATAGATGTTAGCAGTATAAAGTTTTGTTTTTTTACCACCAGTAGTACCACTCATAGTTGCTGTATTTGCTAATGCAACAGCACCATCATCGTCCATAGTTGTATATGCAGCCATTACATCAAACATACCAATTTTTCCGCTCAGTTTTACACCATATCCAACAGTATCATCAACACCATTGGCTGCAGGCATAATTGTACCATACTGTGCGCCAATGCCGACAGCCATATCATCTGCAAGTTTCAGATTATAAGCTGCATCAGCCCATGCCGCTGTTGCCATACTTGGTAAATCATAGTACCAAAGGTTAATTGGTAGACCATCAACAAATTTTGTTAAAGCACCAACTGCATATGCACCTTTCCCAGCAGCATATGTATTAAAATCATCACCACTTGTTACTCGCACTTTCATGCCATTACCTCTACCGACATATGCACCAACCAGTGTTACATTTTTGATGTCTTGGTTAATTGCAACAATCGCGTCAAAACTGTTTGGAGCAAGGTTCCATCTTTCAGTAAACGCCAGCGGAGTATCAAGGTATTGACGACCAATTTTAAAAGTTGTATTTGAAAGAATTGTGTTACATGGACTGTAAGTTACATATGCCTGAGATGCCCAATGTTGTGTTTCTGTTAAACCAGAAACCAATGCTGCTTTTGTTCCAGGAAGACCAGCAACATTAGCAGAATATTCTCCATATCGTCCGGCACTCGCTCTTCCATAACCCATTCTTGTGTTTGAGACAAGGTTACCCTCGAGACCAAGCGTATCCGCTACCATATATTCAAAACCATATCCCCAGCAACTGTCAAATTTACCGCTAACACCTGCAGTCAACAATGCCTGACCACTCGCTGCATCTTTATGAAACATATCATTATCATTCATATCCGTTGCTTCATAGTACAATTTTGCCTGAGCATAAGGTTTAACAGTAACACTGCTAAGATCCATTGCCATTGCACTGCTTGCGAAACCTGCTACTGCCAATGCAGCTAAACTTAGTTTGGTAATTTTCATTCCAACTCCTTTTTAGTTTTTAAATCAATTACAAGTGAAATTATAACGCATTTTTCTTAAGAATTTTTAAATTTTATTTACTATCTGTTTACTTTACCCATTTTGGTATAATAATTTTTATTTATTTCAAGATAAGTTATTATAAATAATAATATTACTCTATTTATAACGGAGTGATATATTCTATACATTATATATAGCATTTTTCACTGCTTTTTCATGAAACGTTTCACCCTGATTGTCACAAACGTTTACTTTACGAATTTTTCTCAAGAAAAGTTTTTCTGACAACAGGGAAAAAAGTGAAATTTCCCCTGTTGTCAGGCTCAAAACAAGCCTACAAACGCTAAAAATGCTCCATTTACTGCTTTTTTATCTGCCACAAAAGCTTTCATGAAGTGTGAAATTTAACTATTTTAATTTTCTTCCAATGCTTTTTCCGCGGCGATCAACGCAACCACACCGTCGTGCATATCTTGTACAGCCTGCACTTCGGTAATACCCAGCCGACGCCGGTTGCTGATGTCATACACACCGCCTTCGCTCTCACTGTGTTCTCCGTGAATACCGCGAATCTGCAAATGGTATTTGTCGGTTATCGCCTGAAACTTTGCCATATCTTTTGCAAGATTCGGCAAAGCGATATGCACACTCGCTCTCATCGCCGTTCCCAGATTGGTCGGGCATGAGGTGATATAGCCCAGGTGTTCACTATATGAAAAAGGCACTTTGGTACCGATACCCTCAATTGCTCTGACCAGTCTTGTGAAAACCTCCCGTATATCCCCGCCTTTTTGCATGGAGATAATACGCAACTGATCCTCTTCATTGACCCATACCAGAAATGTTTTGTCCGCATTATGATAGATACCGCGTCCGTCAGGCCAGTCACGGTTGAGTCCGGCAGCTTCCAGAAAACGGTCTCCCTCTTTGAACAAAAAATGATCCTGAATCAAACGCTCCTGTACCTCTTTGGACATTCCCGACAGCGGATAGTACTCCCCTGCAAGATCGCCGTCAAGTGTTTTCAGCCCTTCGACGATATTCTCTTCCACCTGCTTTCGCGCCTCTTTGGAAATCGCGGGACCTAAAGGCATATTGTCCACATTACGCCCGACACGAATACGGGTAGAGAGAATATATTTGCCTTCGGGGTCGGGGTTGGAAGCGTGCAAATGCGCTGTATCCAAGTCGCTCGTATGCTTATCGGTCGTTTTGAAACCGTGATAATCCTCGATGATCGGATCGAAAAGCGCCGCAAAAGTAAAGTAAGACTCTTTGTCCCCCGCATAGACACCGATACTGCTGTCTGGATTTTGCACACCGGAATTGATTGCCTGCTCCAGCGTAAAACCGTGTTTTGTTTGCACTGTGTTCAACGCGTCAAATACTTCAGATCGCAAATATTTGCACAGCATTGAGTGACACTCTGTCGGAAATTTTGGATAGTTCATGTTATTTCTCCTTTTTGATAATGGGGTTGATACAAAATCTTCCCTCTTCGGTAAGCCGGTCGATTGTCTTCCAGCGACGCTTGCAATAGGACTCAAAATCATCACAGACGCTTTCATAGAGTCTCCTCTCTTCAATCACCTCCAGCGCTTTGAAAAGTTTTTGCAAATTTTCCAGTTCATCGTCAATGATCGCTTCACACTGTTTCAGCAATAAAGGGCTGGAAGAAACTTTACTCTCAGTACCGCTCATAGCCGAATCACCGTTCCCACACCGTCACTGGTAAAAACTTCCAGCAACAGCGCATGCTCTATACGTCCATCGATAATATGCGCTTTCTTCACACCGTTGTGCACCGCCTGAAGACACGCATCGACTTTGGGGATCATCCCTCCGGCGATAACCCCATCACGTTTCAAACTTTCGATCTCTGTTTGACCGAGCGTATGCAACACCTCTTTTCCCCTGTTCATCACACCGGGAGTATCTGTCATGAAAATGATTTTTCGGGCTTTCAGACTTGCGGCGATGTGCCCGGCTGCGATATCGGCATTGACGTTAAATCCGGGGTGTCCACTATGCAATCCTGTGGCAACAGGGGCTATGACAGGAATGAATTTTTCATTGATAAGATTGTTGATGACCCGGGGATCGACGGAGACAACTTCTCCAACGTAACCGTACTTTTGCATATCCAGCGCTTTGGCTTTGAGCATCGATGCATCCTTGCCGCAGACACCCAGCGCCGGAGCACCGTGTTCATTTAAAAGAGCAGTAATCTCTTTGTTGATACTACCTGAAAGCACCATTTCGACAACTTCCATCACTTGCTCGTCTGTCACCCGCAATCCGTCGATAAACGTTGTCCCAATCTGCAATCTCTCCAGCATCTTTCCAATCGCCGAACCGCCGCCGTGCACAATAACCGGCTTGATCCCTACCAAATACATCAGCACAATGTCACGGGCAAATTTCTCTTTCAACACAGGCGATATCTGTGCAGAACCCCCGTATTTGATAACAAACACCTCTCCGGTGTAACGTCTGATATAAGGAAGTGCATCCAGCAGTACACCGACTTGTTCAATTTTTGCTTTCACTCTTTTCCTTTCTCCTCCGATATGCCGACAAGTATAAAGAAAAAAAATGTACTATGCGTGAAATGAAGAAATTTTATACCCTCACCAACGGAACATAGATCATGAAACAGGCTCCGGCACTACTGTTTTTTACTTCAATACGTCCTTTCATCTTCTGTTCAATAATCAATCGCGTCATATAAAGACCGATACCCGTCCCCTCCTGTTTGGTCGTCGTATAGGGTGTGAAAATATCCGGTAAAATCGCAGGATCGATGCCTCCCGCATTGTCGCAGAAGCGAATCTCGAGCATATCCTCACACGTTGTAAAGTGTATCGAGATTTGCCGTTTTCCCTTTTTCCCCGCCAGTGCATCCGAAGCATTTCCCAGCAGGTTCAGCATTGCCTGTGCGAATGTTCCTTCCACACCTATGCAGCGTAAATTGTTTTCAACCGCCCCGTCAATCATGACATCGATATGCCGGTATGTCAACGCAGCCGAAACAATGTTGACCGCCTGTCGCAGCGCTGCCACCGGGTCAAAGAGTGTTTCAGGCTGATACGGTGAAAAAAAGCGCCGGAAATCATCAATTGTCTGAGACATATATTTGATCAATGCATTTCCCTGTTGCAGACGCTCCCGAAGATATACCTCATCCAGGTCGCCAAATGCCTGAGCCGATTCAAGATTCATGAAGATACCGCCGAGCTGGGAGAGCGGTTGCCGCCACTGATGTGCGATATGTCCGATCATCTCCCCCGTTGCCGCCAGACGCGACTGATGCATCATGAGATACTCCTGTTCACGGCGCAGCCGCACCTCCTCTTTCACCTCTTTGCGCAATTGCTCTTTCATGTGTTCGTGTGCAGTCACATCTCTGGCAATCAGCTTGATATAACGGCTGTTGATGTTGGTCGATATCGTTCCGGAAAATTCAAAATCACGTCCCTTCACTTTTGCCGTAAAATGTTCTAAATGCCCGTTTTTCACTACTTTGGCATGCATCTGCGCCCATGCTTCACCCAAAAGTTCCTGTGGAGAGTGCTCCTGCAAATCCCTGCCGAACAATTCGGCTGCAACACGGTTCATCCAGTGAATCGTCTGCTGCTGCGGCATATCGAAAATTTCGATAATGGCTTCGGGAAGCAGATCCATAATCTCCTTGGCATGGCGCAGTTTAATCTGCAACATTCGCGCAACATTGCCTTTGACACGTGAGAAGACATCACGATCCGTCAATACCCCGTGCAAACGCCCTTTTTTACAAACTACCACACGCCGTACATGATGCGTACGCATCAAATCGATAACCTCAGTAACCGGTGCTTCTGCATCGACACGCAAAACAGGTCGGGACATCCGCACCTGTACCGCTTCACTCAAATCAGCATGAGAATAGCCGGCAGAGAGAATATCTTTTTCCGTCACAATACCTGTCGCCCGCTCGTTTTCAGCCACAACGACCGAACCGATATGTTCCCGCCGCATCAATACCAAGGCATCTTGCATACTTTGTAAAGGGTGCATTGTCACTATTTTGGCATTGGCATCCAACAAATCCGCTACTTTGAGATCGACTTTGTAGACATCCTCTTCCAGAAAATCGATCAAATCTTCCTGCAATACAATACCCTTATACACGCCCTCTCCATCAACAAGAACAAGTCTGCGGATATTGTGACTCACGACAATATCAAAAGCTGCCTCAACTGGGCGATTTACCCCTGCGGTAATGACAGGACTGCGGGCTATGGTACGTGCCGGTGCAGCAAAATCAAGCCCCTCCTCCAGACAGGCAAGCACCAGTCCTTCCGTCACAATCCCCACAGGTTTTTGCGCTTCAAGCAGTACCACACACCCGTTTTTATTGTCCAGCATCTGTGCCATCGCCGCTTCTATCGTTGTATCCGACTCCAGTGAAAAGCCCTCTGTCCGGGCGATATTTATCAGTGCTTTCAAGTGCTGTCCCCCTCACACAGACGATACCCTATCCCGCTGACATTGACCACAATACCGGGATGGCTTTTTTTGCGTAAATTGCGAATCTGCGCACGCACGGCATCCTGCGTCATCGGAGAATCCGGCCATACTTCATACTGCAGCATCTCATAAGTCGCCGTATGTCCCTTGCAGGCAATCAAAAACTCCAGCAATTGCATCTCCTTGCGCCGCAATACAATCGTCTCTTCATGATGCAACAAAAGTTTACGTGCTTTGTCATAAACAAACCCTTCGTCCAAATCAACATAATCGGGATCAATCTGCGCAAGCTCTGTAGTCGCTTTGGTCAATGCTTCGAGCAACTCTTCCCCTGTCACCGGCTTGACCAAATAGCGCGTCAACTCCAGCTCTACCGCTTTAAGCAAAAAAGGTTTGTCCGTATAAGCAGTGGAAATGAGTATGCGCGTACGATGATCTTTTTGACGAATTTCCGCCGCAAAATCGATACCGCTTTGCCCGGGAAGATTGATATCGAGTAAGATAATATCAGGGTGAACAGCTGCATAAAGTTTCTTTCCCTCCGTTGCATTTTGCGCCAGAAAGAGTTGGGAAGTATACCGCTTCAGAAACTCTGCCAGAAATCCCTGCACCTGCAGGTCATCTTCAATGTAAAGCAGTGTCAGATGTTGCAATTTTGAAGCGAGAAGTTGATGGTTCACCGAAAACCTTTATAATCTTTATAACAATTTTAACACAATTTTCCACATAGATAATCGTTTCTTTGAATACGGTATAATACTATAAGAAAAAGCAACAAAGGAGTCCTTCATGAAAACAATCAAAGGTCTGTTGTTCGACATTGGCGGGGTTTTGTACGTAGGTGACGAAGTGATCGACGGTGCAGTCGAGACGATACGTATGTTGCAAAACAATTTTCCCATGCGTTTTTTGACCAACACCACACGGCGCACAC
>JALWRO010000024.1 GCA_027080605.1 Campylobacterales bacterium | reverse complement strand
CAATTACTGTAATATTACATTTCAAGGAGGCAGTATGAGTTTTTCAACTTCATTAGAGTTGCTGAGATTTCACTGGATGGCATACACAATTTATGCGTTCATTATCATTTCGGTTGTAGCGTGGTTCGGCTACAATCTGACACGAAAGGAGAAAGCGAAGTCGATTGTGCGTATTCCTTTTTACGGATATATCGCATTTCTCGTCGCCGGCGGTGTGGGGCACCATATCTTTACCTACAATACGATTCCATGGGTATCGGAAGATATTATGCGTCACAATATTACACCGGACAAGACGTTTGATATCGAAATAGCGGATCACAAGTTCAAGCTTCCGGGCAAGATGGAGATCAAAAAAGGGGAAAAAGTCTTTTTTAACGCGAAAAGTGACGATGTCATTTACGGGTTTGGTCTTTTTCGCCAGGACGGTTCTATGGTGGCGCAGATGCAAGTCAATCCCGGTTCGCGAAACGATCTTTTGTGGACTTTCAACGAGTGTGGTGAGTTCAATATTATGTCCACCGAGTATTCCGGACCTGAAGGTAACGGAATGTTTGTAAAAAATGCGGTTAGAGTGACCGGATGTGATGAAAAAGGAGGCAAATCATGAGTATTATGACAGGAACAAATTTCGATGCAAAATCGTTGACGGCGTTGCAGAAGGTTACGCTGCGTGCGGTGGTGATGTCGTTCCTCTTTTATGGATTGGCATCGATCGAAGGGACGCTGATGCGCGTTGCACTGGTCAACCCGAATATTCCTCCGATCAAAGGTTCTCCAGAACACTTTTTCTCTATCATGACGGTACACCCGATTGTCGGTATTTTCGGCTCTACTTACCAACTGGTATTTGCGGCATTTATGTTTTTGATTCCCTATTTGACCAAAAAGCCGTTATATAGTGTGGGGATTGCCAATCTGGTATGGTTGTTGATCACGATCGGTACGGCAATGGCGTGGATTGCGGCATTTATCTGGCATTATGCACCGCTGTATACACTCTACTGGCCGCTGCCTGCGGATGTTAACCAGTTCAGTACGGTCGGGGGTATTGTCTTTGTGATCGGTGTAGCGCTGATTATGCTGGGAACGCTGGCGTTTATCTATAATATCTATGCCACTATTTTTGCAAGAATCGGTGTACATGCGAACAAAACGACCAAAGAGTTGCTGATTTCCGGTTTCGGTATCGACGGTATGATGAACCTGATCTACAAATTGATGGGTAAACCGCCGTACTCTAAAGAGCCGGCGCTTTCACTGCCTGTCGTTGCGATTTTCCGCGGTACTGTAGATACTTTTCTCGATGCGCTGGTTATCCTGGGTGCAGGTATACTGGTACTGGTTTATCTGGTAGCGGATGCTTCCGGTGCGACCTGGAATGTCCATGCTATCGATGCACTGCTCTACAAAAACTTTTTCTGGTGGGGACTTGACCTGGTTGCCGACGGATTGGTTCTGATCTATGTGGCTGGTACATGGTATCTTCTGGCAACAATCATTACCGGTCAGAAGCTCTTCATGGAAAACGTTGCCCGTGCGGCGTTATTGCTGGAGCTGGTCGTCTCATGGATGGTTTGGTCGCATCACCTGCTTTCCGATCAGGGACAGCCGGAAATGATGAAACTGATCTCCGGTGAAATGGTGACAGCGTTTGAGTTGCTGACACAGGGACTGGCACTATTCATCACACTGGTAACACTCTGGAAAGCGAGACCGCTGAAAATGACTATGGAACTTAAATACCTTCTGGGCGGTCTGGTCGGTTTCGGTCTGGCGGTTCCTGCGGGGATTATCCAGGCGGATATGGGACTCAACCGAGTATTGCACAACACACAGTGGATTATCGGCGCGCATGTACATATTGCCCTGCTGGTCGGTTTGTATATGACGCTTTACAGTGCCGTCTACGTACTCTGGCCATTGGTAACGAACAATACGAAACTCTACTCACTCAAGCTCTCCAACGCCCATTACTGGCTGCAGCTTATCGGCGGTATCGGTATGGGTGCGTTTATGGGAATGGCAGGTCTGAACGGTATGCTCAGACGACATTTTTATATGCATGGTGAGTATCAGACGTTTATGATTCTCGCGGCGATTTGTGCGATCATGCTGGTGACCGCATGGGTTCTGTTTATGATCAATATCGTGATGTCTGTCGGTATCAAAGGTTTGATCGGCATCTTCCTGCCTGCAGAAGATGAAACAGCGACATTCGGTATCGAACCGCAGCCGGCTGTGGTTAAAATGGCGAAAAAATAGATTTTGATCCAAAGAGCCATTGCGCTCTTTGGGTTTAAAGAAGTATACCAGTCAGAAGGCATACTTCTTTAAGCTTTCCATCTTTATAATTTCCAAAAAGGTATTCGATTTGTTAAACAAAGAGCGTGTGATTTCAGAGATTCAAAGTGTAGGGTTGTATAGTCTGGTACTACAGGATGTGGAGAAGTTTATCGGCAAAGAGCATCCAAGCCGTGAAGAGGTGGCGGAAGCGCTGGAAAAAGAGCCTCATATTCTCCGGGACTATATGCAAACGACTGTCGAATACAATCTAAGCAATATCCATCTGAAAAATATCGATACTGACAAGCTCTCTCCCGAGTGTCGTGAAACGGCGAAAAAGATCAATAGCAATCTCGACAAACTGCGTGAAATTGAAAAATATACCCTGGATTTTGAACAGAGTTCTACGCTGGTACTGATCTTCTCTGTCGAGTTTTTTGTCCTCTTCTCGGTGCAGTACTTTATTGTACTGCTTGATTTGAAGGCGTACCAGTGGTGGATATACAGTTTCTTTGCCCTCTCTATTGTCGCAGCGTGGCTTTACGCACGTAAAGAGCGTAAAAAATATGCACGCAACAACAAGCTTTATGAAGAGAAATATGAAGAGACATTGCATCTGATCGATACGCTCGAGAAGCAGGGGTGCCTGAAAAAAGAAGATCTTTACATAGCAGAGTCCGATGAGCACATCTGAACCGATCCGCATCGTCTACACGTGGGACAGGAGCAATTTTGAGAAATCGTTTGAGAGTGCCTACACCTATCACTACAAAAATTCCGCGAGACGCTATATCGGCTGGCTCTTTATCGCGATGGCGCAGTTTGGTGTCGTTGCCGCGCTCAAAAAAGGTTCCGTCGCACTGTTGATGTTTTCGACACTGCTTATTCTCTACTGGTATGTGGTCAAAAAATGGCTTCTCAAACGTCGGGCGCTGCAAAGTTTCGAAAACTCCCCGTTTAAAGATAAAAAGATAGAGATGGTTGTGACCGAAGAGGGTATTGCAAGAGGCAAGGAGTTTATCCCGTGGGAAGAGATAGAGGGTATCGTACCGGCTGACGAAGCGCTCATGATCTATCAGCAGGGGCAGGAGTTTTATATTCCTGCGGGTGCGTTTGAAAATATCGAGGCGATGAGCCGGTTTAAAAGCATCGCCAAGAAGAAAGGAAAACTCTATGTTTAAAATAAAGTATTTACCTCAATATTTCCTTGCACTGCTGATGGTATTGCTGCTGTTTCTGGAGGGGTGGACCTACTATCTGGGCAGACCCGCACCCACTTTCAAACGCTATCTCGGTGAGTCGGTTCCCGCTATGGTTACAGACCTTTCGCTCAGACGCTATAAAGCCGCACATTCGCCCCATCTTTTCAGTATCAAAGTCGCTCCTGAGAACGAACAGGCGTTGATTACCAGACTGACTCAAAAGTGTAAAATGCAGAAGATCACCCCGGCAGAGATTCCTGTGGAGTTGACCAAAGTCGATGATGAAATGGTTGACGTTATCAAAAAATCTCCCTGGATTTACCTGACAAAAGCGTATGATGTTTCCGATCCCTTTCATCATCGGCTTTGTCTGCTGTTTCGTGATAAAGATACGATCTACCTCTTTTTGTACGGAGATCTCGAATAGCCTTTCATGATGGAGTATCCCTGTGAAACGTAATAAGATTGAACGGCTCAAGGCAGCACTTTCACCGTATGATTTTCGCACACACCTTTCACAGCTCGACTTTTCTGATCTGAGTGAAGCGGATCGTTTCTATCTGAAAAATTACGGTATTTATAATATCAAACTGCGCCCTGAACACTTCATGATACGCCTGCGGATCGCCGCGGGAAGGATTGCACCGGCAAAACTGCTGCAACTGGCTGCTGTTGCCGAAGCGTATGGGTGTGAACTGCTGCTGACCGCACGGGCGCAGATTGAGTTACACGGATTGACCGCCGACAATGTGCTGGCTGCCTGGGAAAAGACAGAGGAGGCGGGTTTTACGACGCTTCAGACACTGACGGACAACTTTCGCAATATTGTCACCGATCCCTATGACGGAGTTCATGAAAGCAGTCGCTTAGAAGTCTATCCGCTGATAGCAGAGATGCAGGCGCTGTTTCTGGATAAAGAAGCGTGGATGGGTATGCTTCCCCGAAAATTCAATACCGCAATCAGTGCGACTGTACAAAGCAGTTTCCATTTTTATAGCAACGACCTCTTCTTTGCCCCGGCACAAAAAGAGGGAGAATGGGGTTTTAACGTCTATCTGGGCGGGAAAAATTCGGAAGTTACCAAAGATGCGGATATTTTTATTTTGCCGCAGCAGGTCACGGCGATGTTTGAAGCGGTTGCCCGTACCTATTGTCAATATGGATTGCGGGGATCGCGTGCCAAAACGCGCCTCTTTCATCTGCTTGAAGCGATCGGTATGGAAGATTTTCGGCAAAAGATCGGTGCATTTTATCCCGAGCATCTGGAGAGTGCAGGCAGTTTGTTTGTGGAAAAGGTGCCCAAACGCACATTTGAAAAACTGAAAGAGGGGCGTTTCGGATACTGTTACCGCAGTAGTTTCGGGCGGATCGGTGTTACAGAATTGGTGCGGATTGCGCAATATGCCGAGGATAATGCACTGGAGATTAGACTCGGTGTGGATCAAAATATCTATCTGCTCGGTTTGAAAACACCTGAAGCCGATTTTCATGAAGTTCCCGGCGCTTCCCACGTAACCGCCTGTGCAGGGAGTCACTATTGTGCGCTGTCTCTCTGGAGTGTCAAAGATGAGACCTCTTTTTTGCCACTGAAGAGACTGGAAAAAGAACAGATTACTGTAGGCTTCAGCGGCTGTCTGAAAGGGTGCGGCAGACACCATCATGAAGATATCGGGCTGGTGGGATTGCGCACCAATCTTTTTGGACCGGTTGCCAAAGCGGCGCGGCTCTTTCTGGGAACAGAGTATAGCCGAAACCAAAAACCGGCGCGTCTGATCTTTCATGTGGTGCCGCTGGAGAAACTTTCAGGGGTGATCGATGTCATCATCGACGAGTATCTGGCAAGCGGTGCAAAAGATTTTGAAACGTTTAGCAGGGAGCATCTCAACCGCTATTCGACAGGCTTTCTGATGCTCTGGTTTTTGGCGAAACTTTATCTTCATGAAGAGATTACGTTTGCGGGCAGAGATGAAGAGACGCTCTATCGTATGCTTTTACGCCGGTCGGGATTCCCACAGCTTCATGAAGAGCGGGAATATGAAGCTGCGGTGCGTTTCATGATGCACCGGCTCTGGGATATTCCCTCTTAACCCTCGATATAAAAGTCCGCGTCGATGCACTCTTCGCTCTGCGCGGAACTGCTTTTGCCAAGCTCCTCTTCGACATCGACATAGTAGTCGTTGTGTCCGAGCAACATGGTTTCGGTGCCGGTATTAAAGATGTGCTCATACTGACGTAACTGCGGGTTCTCTTTGACCATTTCGGAATATCTGCCGATAAACCCTTCCACGTGTCCGCCTTCGTTGATGATACGATCCGCGAACAGATTGCCTTTGAGATAGCCCGTATTGAGTATTTTGAGCTGTTTGCAGATGATATTGCCTTTGATCTTACCACCCGCACTGACATTTTTTGCCTCTATATCCGCTTCGATAGCGGCGTGTTCATGCACAAAAAGACCGCCGCAGACGATTTTCCCTTTCAGTGCACCTTTAAGCAGAATTTTGTTCGCTTTGATGTTACTGAGACTACGGGAACCTTCGAGCAGTTCGATGGAATCGCAGAGGATATCTCCCTGACAGATACCGCTGGTGATGATCTGCTTCGCCTGGATTTTACCGTTGACTCTTCCGGTTTCACCGATGATGACAACATTGTTGACTTTGACATCGCCGTAGATCGTACCGTCGATATGGATGGAATCATCGCCGATGAAACCGCCTCTGGAGTAGGTTCCGCGTGTGATGATCGTTGCTGTGCTGAAATACTCTTGTTTTCGTTTGTTTTTTGAAAATAGTGCCATATATCTTTCCTCTTTGCGTCATGACTGATGATGCTAAATCGACCGTTTTACATTTTTATGAATTGCCGCATCAAACTTTTGGCTATTTCGTCTGTGTAGTAACAAAAGCCCTAAAAAAATAGTTTTGCAGGACGATTATAGTCTCATCAAAAGTATAAAAAGAAAGGAAAAGTATGGGGATTAGATATAAATCTGCATTTTTAAGACCGCTGCTGCTTCTGCTGTGCGGGCTGGGTCTGTTGTACGGCAGGGAAGTCAATATAGTAGAAGGATTGCCGTATGTCGATGTAGATGTCAACGGGGAAAATATACGCATCGAGCGTATTCAGGATACGTCGCATAAGCTGAAGAACAGTTATACGAAGACATCGAGACCGACACCGCCGTTTAACATTCAGCCGTTTGAGCCGATAAAAGGGGTAAAAACAGTGACGGAACTGGATGTTATCAACTTTATCAAAGAGAAAGTGAGTGAAAACGAGGGAATGCTGATCGACGGGAGAATGCCCAAATGGTACCAAAACGGTACGATTCCCGGTGCGCTTAACATTCCGTTTTCCATGTTTGCGCAACATCAGGAAAATCCCTATGTGGATCAGATTTTTACCATTTTCGGTGCGGAACTGGATGAAGATGGCTGGCATTTCGACGATGCGCAGGAGTTGCTGGTTTTCGACAACGGTCCATGGTGTCAGCAGGGGGTAACGCTTATGAAACATTTGATTGCACTCGGATATCCCAGAGAGAAGATACTCTACTACCGGGGAGGTATGCAGTTTTGGCAAATCCTCGGTTTGACGACGATCAAACCTAAAGCGCAGGGGGCTTCATGATGAGAAATCTGATGATATGGATAGTAGCAGCACTGCTGCTTGCACCGTCGGCGTTTGCACTGACGACCAAAGAACTTGCGATTAGTATCAACCTTGCGGGAAAACAGCGTATGCTGACGCAAAAGATGACCAAAGAGGCACTGCTGATCAGTGCGGGGATCGATACGCAAAAAAATCTGGAAAAGTTGAAAAAGAGCAGGGCGCTTTTCGACAAAACACTCAACGGCTTGCTGCACGGGGACAAATCGCTCAGACTCAAACCGTGTCAGGAGCCGAAAGTGAAAGTGCAGCTCAAAAAAGTACTGAAGCTCTGGAAAGCGTTCGACAGGGACATTGGCAAAGTGCTTGCCGGAAAAGCGGACAAAAATACCTATAAACGTCTGGAAAAAAATAATCTGACGCTTCTTAAAGAGATGCACAAAGCGGTGACGATGTATGTTTCCGAAACGAAGCAGAAAACATCCAAAAGAGCCCAGGCGATCAACCTGAGCGGGAAAGAGCGTATGCTGACACAGCGCATGGCGAAAGATTTGCTGCTCATTTCAGAGGGTATCGATACCAAAAAGAACCGGGCAGATCTCAAAGCGACGGCAAAAGAGTTCGGGACAATATTGAAAGGACTTCAAAAGGGAGACGCAACGCTTGGACTTGTCGGAACGAAACTGCCGGCGATCAAAAAGCAGTTAAAAAAGGGAGATAGATTGTGGCGGGAGATTAAACCCGCACTGGCAAAAGCGCCGAAAAATCCCAGGCTGATGGCAAAGACCATTGCGCAGCTGGACACACTGCTTGTTGTCATGAACAAAGCGGTGAAAAAGTATGAAAAATCGATTCAGCGTGAGAAGCAGGCACTGCAACTCTCTTCTCTGGTCAACAGTTTCATGAAACATAAAAACAGTGAAAATCATGTCGTCAATCTTTCCGGAAAACAGCGTATGCTGACACAGAAGATGACCAAACTGGCGCTGCTGGTTTCTCTCAATATCGACCGGGAGGAGAACAAAAAACGGTTGCAAAACGCCTATACACTGTATGGAAAAACACTGGAGGGATTTGCCAAAGGTGACAAAACACTGGGACTCGAAGCGACCAAAGATCCGAAAGTCACGGCGTATCTCGGTGAAGTAAAAGCTGCATGGAAACCGTTTGCGGAAAATATCCGCAAAGTGATCGACAGCAACGGAAAAGATACCAAAGCGCTTGCCTATGTGGTCAAACACAATGAAGCACTTTTGCAAAAATCACACCATTTGGTACAACTTTTCAAAAAAAGCGGCGGCAAAAAGAGTTTTATGGAAAAGGCAAGACTCAATATTGTCGATATAGCAGGCAGACAGCGTATGCTGACACAGAAGATGACCAAAGAGAAGCTGCTGATTTTGGCGAAAGTGGCATCGAAACAGAACAGTCAAAAACTGAAAGAGACTGTTGCAGAGTTTGATACTGCGCTGACGATGTTGATTAAAGGTGATCCTGCGCATCAGTTGCCGAAACCGGCAAACGTGAAGATGATTGCACAGCTGAAGAGAGTTGATACACTCTGGCAAAAGCTCAAACCGATCTATCTCGATGAGAAGCCGGGGAAAAAAGCGCTGCAGGCAATGGTCGAAGGCAATCCTGTCTTACTCAGTGAGATGAACAAAGCGGTACATATCAGCGAAATAGTTGCAGATTATTAAGGGGAGAGATAATGAAAAAAATTGCTACAGCGTTTATCGCTGCAATCGTAACGTCCGGTACATTACAGGCGGCAAGTGACGATGTTTTGGTCAAGATCACGCCGGATATCCCTTATTTGTATGTGACACATTTGGGGCAGAAAGTCAAAATAGGACGTATCCAGGATACGACCAACCGGCTGACGGATGACTACACCAAGACATCCCGCGCCTGTCCACCGTTTTGTATCCATCCGACGAAGGTCAACGAGAAGATTAAAACGATCGCCGAGGTGGAGATGGCTCATTTTCTTAAAGA
>JALWRO010000023.1 GCA_027080605.1 Campylobacterales bacterium | reverse complement strand
AGACAAGGATAATCAATGGCTAGGATTGCTGGTGTAGATTTACCGAAGAAAAAAAGAATTGAGTACGGACTTACCTATATTTATGGTATTGGACTTACTACTTCGAGAAAAATTTTAAACAGTGTTGGTATCTCTTTGGATAAAAGAGTTCATGAACTTACTGAAGACGATGTAGCTGCAATCAGAAACGAGATTCAGAACAACTATCAGGTAGAAGGTGATCTTCGTAAGAAAGTGGCGATGGATATCAAATCATTGATGGATCTTGGTAGCTACAGAGGACTCAGGCACAGACGTGGACTTCCGGTTCGTGGTCAAAAAACAAAAACAAATGCAAGAACCAGAAAAGGTCGTAAAAAGACTGTCGGTTCAGCAGCTAAGTAACGGAGCGAGATAATGGCAAAAAGAAAAGTTACAAGAAAAAAAGTAGTTAAGAAAAATATTGCAAGAGGTATCGTACATATTGCTGCAACGTTTAATAACACAATGATTACGATTACTGATGAAATGGGTAATGCGATCGCATGGAGCAGTGCAGGCGGACTTGGATTTAAAGGTTCAAAAAAATCTACTCCTTATGCAGCGCAGCAAGCTGTCGAAGATGCAATGTCAAAAGCGATGGAGCACGGTATCAAAGAAGTCGGTATTAAAGTTCAGGGACCTGGATCAGGACGTGAAACAGCCGTAAAAAGTGTCGGTGCAATCGAAGGAATCAGAGTATTGTATTTAAAAGATGTTACACCATTGCCGCATAATGGTTGTAGACCTCCAAAAAGAAGAAGAGTGTAGGGGTAAGAGATGGCAAGATATAGAGGACCGGTAGAAAAAATCGAAAGAAGACTTGGTGTTTCGCTCGCGCTTAAAGGTGAGAGAAGACTGGCAGGTAAAAGTGCCCTTGACAAACGACCTTACCCTCCGGGACAGCATGGTCAAAGAAGAACAAAAGTCAGCGAATACGGCTTGCAGCTTCGTGAAAAACAGAAAGCGAAGTTTATGTACGGTGTCAGTGAAAAACAGTTTAGAAGACTTTTCAGCGATGCGAACCGTATGGAAGGGAACACCGGTGAAAACCTTATTTCACTTCTGGAAAGAAGACTGGACAACGTTGTCTACAGAATGGGCTTTGCAACAACAAGATCTTTTGCGAGACAACTTGTGACACACGGACATATTCTCGTGGACGGTAAAAAAGTCAATATTCCTTCATTCAGAGTAAAACCTGGACAGAAAATTGAGGTCAGAGAGAAATCAAAACAAAATCCACAAATTGTCAGAGCGGGTGAATTAACGGCTCAGACAGGCATTGCACCGTGGGTAGATGTAGAGATGGATAAAAAATATGGCATATTTACAAGAATTCCGGAAAGAGAAGAAGTCGTTATACCAGTAGAAGAGAGACTCATCGTCGAGCTTTACTCTAAATAAGCACAGGGGATCAAAAGATGAAAAAGATTACAACATCTTTGTATATGCCGCATGAAATCGAGATTGAAAAGGTCGACGAAAACAGGGTAAAGATTTATACTTATCCTTTTCAGAGTGGGTTCGCCGTAACGGTAGCACACCCGCTTCGCCGACTTCTTCTCGGCAGTTCAGCTGGATACGCGGTAACTGCAATTAAAATCGACGGTGTAAAACATGAGTTTGACTCCATCCGGGGGATGCTTGAAGATGTTTCACTGTTTATTTTGAATTTAAAAAATATTCGATTCAAGATAAAAGATGAATCCAACAAAGCGGAACTCAACTACACCTTCACAGGATATAAAGAGATAAGCGGAAGCGATCTGGAAAATGAAACTGTGGAAGTGGTTACACCTGATGTGCATCTGGCTACGATCAACGAAGATACAGAGTTGAATTTCTCGATTATCGTTGAAAAAGGTATCGGATATGTGCCGAGTGAAGATTTGCGAGAGAATCTGCCTGAAGAGTATATCGGGGTCGATGCATTTTTTACGCCTGTGAGAAAAGCTGTTTATACAATTGAAAATATGCTTGTCGAAGATGATCCGACATTTGAAAAAATTGTTTTTGATATTCAGACCGATGGGCAGATTCCTCCGGTTCAGGCGTTTAAAGAAGCGATTGAAGCACTGAATGAGCAGATCTCTATCTTCTCAAAAGCGATCGATATTGATGTTGCTGCTCCTCAGGATGACTTCACGAACTCTGTCGAGATGAAAAAACTGCTTCAAAATGTTGAAGATCTGGGACTAAGCGCCAGAAGTTTCAATTGTCTGGATCGTGCAAACATCAAACACGTCGCAGAACTTTCGCTTATGAGTGAGCTTGAACTTAAAGGTTTGAAAAACCTTGGTAAAAAGTCATTTGAAGAGATTACCAGCAAACTTGAGTCCATCGGATTTCCGGTAGGATATAAGTTTGACGATGATTTCCTGGCGGCGTTAAAGAAAAAATTAGAAGAATTAAAATCACAAACTGGGGACGCGTAATATGAGACATAAACATGGATATAGAAAATTAGGCAGAACTTCAAGCCACAGAAAAGCTTTGTTGAAAAATATGTCTATTGCTTTGATCAAAAGCGGTAAAATTGAGACAACATTGCCTAAAGCGAAAGAGCTTAGAAGTTATTTTGAAAAACTGGTTACCAAAGCCAGAGTCGGTGATGCAAATGCACATAGAACAGTTTTTGCAGCACTACAGGACAAAGAGAGTACCAAAAAACTTGTCAACGAAATTGCACCTGAATACAAAGGTCGTAACGGTGGCTATACAAGAATTATCAGAACCAGAATCAGACGCGGTGACGCAGCTGAGATGGCTTTTATCGAACTGGTATAAATTTATTTATTGTAGGGGGAGGTTACTCTCCCTGTAAATCTTCACAAATAGCAGTGCTATTTGACTCCTATTAAACTTTTTTCGCTACAATTTTAATACAAACAGAATAATATAAATTAATCGTAAAACAAAAATTTGAAGGTATGTTCATGATTCCATTTACAGATGAGGAGCTTTTACCGGTTGTTGAGAAAACACTGGAGAAAGTAAAGCCGATGCTTGCACTTGACGGAGGCGGTATGAAACTGCTCGGTGTAAAAAACGGCAAGGTATTTGTCCAGTTACAGGGTGCCTGTATAGGTTGCTCAGCAAGTAACCAAACATTGAAATACGGTATAGAACGCCAGCTTAGAATGGATATTCACCCTGAAATTGAAGTAATCAATCTTGCGGAAGGAAGTGAGCATCTGATGGAGCAGATTGCAAACAGTTGAGTGGTATGAGTAAATTTAAAGATTTAGCGAACAACAGTTTTTTTAAACGTGATTATAAGCGCGCATTGTTGAATTATTCACTGGCTTTGAAAGAGAAGCCGGATGATAATGAGGCAAAAATCGGTGCACTGCTTGCAGATATGGCCTTTGAAAAGGAAGATGAAGCAGTGGCACTGTTTGAATACTATGAAGTGACGAAAGCGATCGATGCCGAAAATGCTGAAAGAACGATTGAACGTATCATTCATAATGTCGATGAAACCAATGATCCGGTTCATGAAATACTCACCACAATCGAAGAACGTATCAATGCGATAGAAGACGGTATTCTTTATGATGAATTTATCGCGCATGTGACCAGTCGTGAAAATATCAAAACTGCACTGGAAGATTTGATTTTTTCGAGCAAAATTATTATTTACAAAAAAGAGGACTTTATCGAACTCATAGGTATGCTGCTGGACAACGGCTATGAAGAGATGGCCTACAACTACATTGAGACAGCTTTGACACTATTCCCTGACGATGCACTTTTTTACGATCTTCTACAGACACTGGAGTTACATTAAATTTGAAATACCCTTTTAACCAAAACCATATTCCTTATATTACGGATAACTCATCCGAATGTGATCATGAAACTGCTTTTTTATTGACAGCACAAAACAGTCGATATCTTGACAAAGCCAAAGAAAACGGTGCTTCAGCAGTCGTAAAACCGGATGAATTGTTTGATATCTATGATTTGAAAGATATGAAAATTGTTGGTATTACCGGAACAAACGGTAAAACAACGACTGCTGCCGCCATTTATTCTCTTTTACTGGATCTGGGTGAAGGTGTTGCTTTTCAGGGAACACGCGGCTTTTTTGTCAATGATGAAAAGATAGAAGGCAAAACACTCACTACACCTTCTGTTATGAATACGCTCTATCATTTGAAAGAGGCAAAAGAGGCAGGTGCGAACTATTTTATCATGGAAGTCAGTTCCCATGCTATTGCACAGCAGCGTATTGAGAGTCTGCCTTTTGCACTGAAAGTGTTTACGAATATTACACAGGATCATTTGGATTATCATAAAACGTTTGATGAATACTGGCGTGTAAAAAGCAGTTTTTTCAGTGATGATTCACTGAAACTGATCAACAAAGATGCCAAAAAAATTGATTTTAAAATCAAAAATACCTATACCTATGCGCTGGATGTGCCTGCCTCTTTCAATATCACCGCATATTCACTAAATGACGGTATAACTGCGGCTATCAAACATTTTGACAAGCAGGAGAGTTTTTCATCGCCTCTTTACGGTTTTTTTAATCTCTATAATATTACAGCAGCGATCGGAGCAGTGAAACTGCTGACGGAGTATTCACTTCGTGAAATATGCGATGTGGTAGAAAATTTTGCAGGTGTCAGCGGGCGTATGGAAGTGGTGAGTGACAGACCTTTGATTATCGTCGATTTCGCCCATACTCCTGACGGTATGGACAAAGTACTCGATTCACTGAAGGAGAAAAAACTTTCTGTTGTATTTGGTGCGGGAGGTAATCGTGACCGTACCAAAAGAGTACAGATGGGACGTATTGCAAACCGTTACGGTAAAAAGATCTATTTGACGACAGACAATCCGCGTCATGAAGATCCTCTCGATATTATTGAAGATATTTATGAAGGTATCAGTCATAAAGAGAATGTCCGGATTGAGCCTGACAGACAACAAGCGATTCACCGGGCAATTGATGAACTTGAAGAGGAAGATATCTTGCTGATTCTTGGTAAAGGGGATGAAGAATATATCGAGATTGGAGAGCAAAAGATACCTTTTGACGATCGTGTGGTGGTCAGGAATTATATAAAAGAAAAATTTAATAGATAATAGAATAAAATAGAAACACCTTCATATAGGGGTTTTAGTAAAAAACAAAACAGGGGAATATTATGGGAATACCACAACCGGCATTTTATATATTTAAATGCGAACAGTCATCACCTCCGGGGATGCCGAAACCAAGCTGTGTCAATGAGCAGACAAAAGATCTTTTCCAACACCTTGGACAGACATTGATGCAAAAAGGCTTGATCGCAACAGTGCAACCTGTGCGCACAGCATGTCTGAACAGATGTCAGCTTGGACCGGTTATGTTAGTTGAGCCGGGACATCATATGTATGTCAATCTGGATAAAGAGAAGATTACAAGAATCATAGATGAACATATCATCGGCGGTAAAGTTGTCGAAGAGTATCTGATTCCCGAAGAGTTTTGGGATGAAGCGCTTTCTCCGATGGAAGCGATGAAGATGGCTGGAAGATAACTTCATGAACATCACCATGTTATATAGCAAGTTACATCGTGCTACTGTAACAGATGCAAACCTTAACTATGTGGGATCCATCACTATCGACAGAGAGTTGATGGATGCCGCAAAGCTCAGAATCGGGCAAAAGGTAGATATTGTCAATATCAATAACGGTGAGCGATTCTCTACCTATGTCATTGAAGGCGAACATGGTAAACGTGATATATGCCTGAACGGTGCAGCAGCACGAAAAGCGGAGATAGGTGATGTGATCATCATTATTGCCTATGCTTCGATGAGTTTCGAAGAAGCTGACCATTTCAAACCGCATATTATACTGCTTGATGAAAAAAACAATATAGACGAGATTAAAGATTATGTTTGAAAATATGGATTTTAGCAAGATGGGTGAAATGCTCCAGAAAGCCCAGGAAGAAGCTCAGAAAATGCAGGAAGAGAGTGCACATAAAGAGTTTACTTCAAAAAGCGGCGGTGGACTTGTTAAAGTGACCGGTAACGGCAGCGGTGAAATTATTGATATTGAAATCGACGATTCGCTTTTGGAAGATAAAGATGCGCTGCAAATTTTGTTGATCAGTGCCGTGAATGATGTCTATAAAATGATTGAAGAAGATAAAAAGATGGCGGCTTCGAAAATGCTGGGCGGTCTTGGCGGATTTACAGGATAATTTTTGCAGACACAAAGCAAAATACTACTGGAAAATTTTGAAACGTTTTTACAAAACAATTTACCGCAAATAGATAGCTTTCACCCTCACTACAGTCAGGCTTTATCTGATATGTTTCATGCCGGCGGCAAGCGTTTTAGACCTCAATTGCTACTGGAAGTTGTCAACGCGTATGAACCGCTTCTGTTACCTGCTGCATATCATATCGCTATGGCGGTTGAGATGTTACATACTTACTCTCTGATTCATGACGATTTGCCTACCTTTGACAACGCATCGCTCAGGAGAGGACATCCTACACTTCATGTAACATACGACCAGGTAACGGCAACGCTGGTGGGAGATGCACTCAATTCACACAGTTTTTATATGATAGCCGATGCACCGCTTGGCAGTGATCAGAAGATACAACTCATCAAGGAGCTTGCTCTTAACGGTGGGGCAGAAGGTATGGTGCTGGGACAGGCGATCGACTGTTTTTTTGAAAACAAGCCGCTTTCACTGGATGAACTCTCTTTTTTACATATTAACAAAACGGCAAAGTTGATTGCGGCGAGCATGAAGATGGGGGCGATTATTGTTGATCTTGATGAAAAACGACAAAATCTTTTGTATGATATAGGATTGAAAATCGGTTTGCTTTTCCAGATACAGGATGATATTATCGATGCGACGATGAGTCCTGAAGAAGCGGGAAAACCGACGCAAAATGATTCTGAAAAAAACTCTTTTACCAATTTACTGGGAATAGAAGGCGCAGTGAGAGAAAAAGAGAAACTGATTGCGGAAATTGAAACAAAACTTTATGATTTAGAAGATACACTACGCAAAAGTTTACAATACTTGATTGAATATTATTTGAAATAAGGATAGGTTTATATGGAAAACAAACAGATGTTAACACAAATGTCCAATACTGTCAGGTTTCTGGCTGTAGATATGGTGGAACGGGCAAACAGCGGACATCCCGGTGCAGCAATGGGACTGGCGGATATTGCAACCGTACTCGGCTTGCACCTGAAACACAATCCTAAAAACCCTCATTGGCTAAACCGTGACAGACTGGTATTCAGCGGAGGGCATGTGAGCGCGATGATTTATGCGCTGCTTCATCTGTGGGGGTATGATCTCAGCCTGGAAGATTTGAAGAATTTCAGGCAGTTTGGATCAAAAACGCCCGGACATCCAGAATATGGTGAAGTACCGGGGATCGAAGTAACGACTGGACCATTAGGACAAGGTGTTGCCAATGCGGTTGGTTTTGCGATGGCTTCCAAATATGCAAAAAAACTTTTAAACAGTGAAACAGCTGAGATAATTGATCATAAAGTATACTGTTTTTGCGGAGATGGTGATCTTGAAGAAGGAATCAGTTATGAAGCGTGTTCACTGGCAGGACACAATACACTGGATAATCTGGTGCTAATATATGACTCAAATGAGATTACGATTGAAGGCAGTACTGAAATAGCATTGAGTGAAAATGTCAAACAGCGTTTTGAGGCACAGGGATGGAAAGTATTTCGTATTGACGGTCATGATTTCAATGAAATAGATTTGGTACTGACGGAGATAAAAGAAGAGCAGAAAAAACCTTGTCTGATTATTGCAAAGACAATTATCGCCAAAGGTGCCGCAACAATGGAAGGGGATCCTCATACCCACGGTGCACCGCTTGGTGAGGAAGAGGTGAAAAAATCTAAAGAAAAAGCCGGTTTAGATCCCAATGAGCATTTTTATATACCTGAAGATGTTCTTTTGCGCTTTCGCTGTGCGGTAGAACAGGGTGAGCTGGCAGAACGTCAATGGAACAAGTTATTGACAGAAGCACCGCTTGTGGAGCAGAATGAAGCGTTAAAAGTTTTACAAAATCCGGATTATTCCAAAATCGAGTGGCCGGTTTTTGAAGAGGGTGGTATGGTTGCAACACGTGATAGTAACCATAAAATACTCAATGCCATAGCAAAAGCACTTCCCGGATTTGTCGGCGGTAGTGCGGATCTTGCACCTTCGAATAAAACATATCTGGAAAATATGGGTGATTATCCGAATGGGAAAAATTTTCATTTCGGTATTCGTGAACATGCGATGGGTGCTATCTGTAACGCGATCAGCCTGTACGGCTTGTTCAGACCGTTTAGTGCAACTTTTTTTGTCTTTAGTGACTACCTTAAGCCTGCAGTAAGACTTGCTGCTTTGATGAAATTGAAACACCATTTTGTCTGGACACATGATAGTATCGGTGTCGGGGAAGATGGACCGACGCACCAGCCGATCGAGCATTTGAGTCAGTTTCGTGCATTGCCGAATTTGTATGTTTTCAGACCTGCAGATGCCAGTGAAAATGTAGCATGCTGGAAAAAAGCGTTGGAACTGGATGCTCCGAGTGCATTTATTTTAAGCCGCCAAAAACTGAAAACACTTAAAAACGGTGCCGATTTCGGTTCTGCCGAACAGGGCGGTTATATGATTAAAAAGAGAGAGAATGCCACTGTAACGATTCTTGCAACCGGAAGTGAAGTCATGCTCTGTTTACAGGCGGGTTGCCATCTGGAAGCGAAAGGTATTATGGCAAATATTGTCAGTGTTCCATGTATGGAGATTTTTAATGAGCAGGATGATTCCTATAAAAAATCTGTGATAGATCCTGCAACAAAAGTACTTGCTGTAGAAGCTGCAAGCGGTATGGAATGGTACCGCTATACAGATGCAGTGCTTGGAATGAAGAGTTTCGGTGCAAGCGGTGATGCTTCTGAATTGTTTAAACATTTTGGATTTACGATAGAACATGTGCAAAAAGAGGTATTTAAACTTTTGGATAAACCGTATGATGAAAAAAATGATGAGGGATGTCATTTATCGTCATAGTGCTCCAAAGATAAAGAGATATTGAC
>JALWRO010000022.1 GCA_027080605.1 Campylobacterales bacterium | reverse complement strand
TTTCAACAGGAGCTTGGGCTGACCTTTCCTGTCATCAATGATCCCAAAGGCGAGGTCATCAAGCATTTTGACCCTGTCGGGATGCCTGCGGTTTATATTGTGAAAAACGCCAAAGTGACGCATATGATTTTTGGTGCAAAGGATTATATTGACCGGTTGATTTTGGATACTTTGAAAGAGAAGCAGTGATGCGTTACTTCATGATGACGGCAATACTTTTTCTGGGAGGATGCAGCCATATAGGCAACGTGAAAGCCTGGGAGAAAGGAACCCTGGCAAAAGAGAGCCTGCAAAACAACAGAGGTAACAGGCTTTTGACGAAGTTTGAAAAGCATGTCTATTTTTCGAAAGAGGCGAGTAAAGGTGGTGGCGGTGTTGCCGGAGGAGGGTGCGGATGCAACTGAAAACCAGACTCTCTTATATCGCCGCGTCGCTTTTGTGTGTCATGCACCTCGGGGCGGAAAATTATGTCAATGTGCAGTTCATCGGGTATGATGAAGATAGCGGCAGAACGACAGTACTCACACCGCAGGTCGAGGTCAATTATGACTTTGGGGCGGATTATACGTTCAATATGTCGTTTGGGGTGGACGGTATCAGCGGAGCTTCGCCCACTTTTTACGATGCCGCGAGCGGAGCTTCTGCCGGTTCAAGAGGCACAACCACACAGCAAAATGTGCGCTACGGCGATGTTGCATATGACGATGTGCGTAAATTTGTGGCGGCTTCCGTTGTCAAAAGACTGGAGTCCCGGGATGAAGTAACTGTGGGGCTGAATTACTCTTCCGAGTCGGATTACTATTCCGGAGAAGTATCGGCGGAGTATCTGCATTATCTGGACAGCAGCAAAAACAGTGCTGTTTCATTAGGAGCGGCGTATCAGAAAAATGCGGTACTGGTGCACTGTTACAACGGTGAGTCACAGTGTGATACCGCCAGCGGATCGAGTCAGCGGTTCGATATAGATGTTCTCAATGCGGAACTTGGTTTTACCCAGGTGATCGACAAAAATTCTCTGGTCAAAGTTTCTCTTTTTGGAGGCAGGGAAGAGGGTTTTTTGAGCAATCCGTATATGAACGTCGTGCGAAACTACAACACTGCGCCGCATATCACCGCAGAGAAAAAACCGGATACGCGGACATCGTACGGAGCGACGCTTTGGTATGCCCGTGCAGTGACGGAAAAACTGGCGTTGATCGGGGATTATCGCTACTATCATGATGACTGGGAGATCGGCTCGCATACGGTTAATCTGGAAGCGAACTATGACCTGAACAGCCGTTGGGGAGTTGGTGTGGGAGTGCGTTACTATACCCAAAGTGCGGCGAAGTTTTACAGTGGGAAGAAGGAGTTTTTTACTGGTCAGAAATATGCTTCAAGTGACAGACGTATGAGCGATTTTGATGCGTTTACCTATAAATTCAGTGCCGAATATGCATTTTCCAAAGTGCTTCAGCTCAATACCGGCGTGACATATTACAATCAGCCTGACTGGTTTGATGCGATTTATTATACAATAGGGGTAAAACGGAGTTTTTAGGGGATCGATGCAGTATCTGTATAAATTTGAAGCGATGACGACACCGTGTGAAGTGCTGCTTTTTTGCGATGTGAAAAAGCGGGCGGATGAGACGGCGCAGGCGATACTGAAAGAGGCAAAGCGTCTGGAAAAGAAGTACAACTATTTTGCGCCGGACTCTTATCTCTCCCAACTGAACCGTCGGGAGTGCGATCTGCTCGATCCGGAAACCAGAGATTTGCTGCAAAGAGCGGTGAAGTATTACCGGCTGACGAATGGTGTTTTTGATATAACGGTCGCGACGATCAAAGATTTGTACAGAGGGGAAACGTCTCTGGAAACACTTCATGAAGCCAAAAAGAGACTGCTTCCGTTTACCGGATGTGAACATCTGCAAATCAAAAAAAACCGTCTGCTTTTCGATAACCCCTATACGAAAATAGACCTCGGGGGATTTGTCAAAGAGTATGCCGTCGATCAGGCGGTGAAAATAGTCAAAAAAGCGAAAATAAAAGCAGCACTGATCAATTTCGGTGGAGATATCTACGCACTCGGTAAGAAACCGGACGGGCGAAAGTTTCGTGTCGGTATCAAAGACCCGAAAAATCCTGAAACGTTTGTCCAGTTTGAAGAGATCGAAGATGAAGCGCTGACCACATCGGCATCGTATGAGCGAAATGTAACGATTGAAGGGACGTTTTTTTCACATATTATCGCAAAAGATGCAGATACCCAAAAACCGGACTCTGT